>NZ_JBFUCI010000055.1:0-21349 GCF_056405335.1 Variovorax sp. P1_H12_2 | reverse complement strand
GGTCTGGCCCTTGGCGGGCGCGAGCAGGTTGATCTTGTATTCGATGGTCAGCACCGCGGCGTCGGCCGGCATCAGCGTGAAGCCGGCGTAGCCGCAGGCCGAATCGAGTGCGGTCGCCACCATGCCGGCGTGCAGGGAGCCGTGCTGCTGGGTCAGGCCTGCGGCCCAGTCGAGTTCGATCGCCACGCGGCCCGGCGCGATCTCGCCCAGCCGCGCGCCGATGGTGGCCATGGCGCCCTGGCGCTCGAAGCTCTGGCGCACGCGCTGCGCATAGTCGGGGTCCTGGGCGATGAAGGAAGTGGCTGCCATGAGTGAATTGACGTTTACGTAAAGGTCAATTATGGGATGGCTGCCCGCATCGGGCAAGCAAGCTCAGCCCAGCACGATGCGCGCAATGATGTTGCGCTGGATCTCCGACGAGCCCTCGTAGATGCGCAGGATGCGCGCATCGCGCACGTAGCGCTCGAGCGGCATCTCGCGCGTGAAGCCGTAGCCGCCGTGGATCTGCAGCGCTGTGTCGGCAACGAAGGCCACCATTTCGGACGCATGGAGCTTGGCCATGGCGGATTGCAGCGTGAAGGGCTCGCCGGCCGTGCGCAGTGCCAGGGCCTGCATCGTGAGGCCCCACGAGGCTTCGAGCCGCAGCTTCATGTCGGCCAGCATCCACTGGATGCCCTGCTTGCCGGCCAGCGGCTCGCCGCCGATCTGCCGATCGCGGGCCCAGGCCACAGCCGCCGCCAGCGCGGCTTCGGCGATGCCGAGCGAGGTCGCGGCGACGTCGAGGCGGCTGTTGTCGAGCACCTTCATGGCGGTCCTGAAGCCGCTGCCTTCGTCGCCGAGGCGATTCGCGAGCGGGACGCTCACCGACTCGAAGGCGACCTCGAAGGCATGGCCGCCGCGGATGCCCATCAGCTTCTCGGGCGACGAGATGCGCACGCCCGGCAGGTCGGTGTCGACGATGAAGGCGCTGACGCCGCGCGCGCCGGCCGTGGCGTCGGTCTTGGCGAACACCACCAGGAATTTCGCCTCGGCCGCGTTCGAGATGAAGTGCTTGACGCCGTCGATGCGATAGTGGTCGCCGTCGCGCACGGCGCGCGTGCGCAGGTCGGCCGGGTGCGAGCCGCCGCGCGGTTCGGTGAGCGCGAAGCCGGCCAGCCACTCGCCGCTGGCGGCGCGCGGCAGGTAGCGCGCGCGCTGCGCATCGTCGCCGCCGATCAGCACGGCGTCGGTGCCCAGGTAGTGGGCGCCGATCATCGAGGAGGTCGCGGCGCAGGCGCGCGAGATCTCGACCAGGGACAGCAGCATCGCCGTCGGCGACACGCCGGGGCCGCCCCAGCGCTCGGGCAGGTTCATGCCCATCACGCCGAGCGCGGCGAGCTGCGGCACATGGCAGGTCGCCGAGCGCTCCTCCTCGTCGATGGCGCGCGCGAGCGGCGCGACGGCCTCGGCCGCATAGCGCGCGACCGCATCGGCCAGGGCCTGGTCTTCTTCGGTGACGCCGAGTCGTGTCATGTCGTTTCCTTGCGTGGTGAAGAGGAGGTCGCCGGGACGCCGAAGGCGCCGGCTTCGCGCAACTCGGCGAGCTTGTCGAGGCCGCAGCCCAGCAGGCTGGCGAGCAGTTCGTCGGTGTGTTCGCCGAGCGCGGGCGCGCGTGCGCTGCGGTTGGGTGCGGCGCCGTTGAAGCGCACCGGTTGCGTCGGCAGGCGCAGGCCGGGCAGGCGATCGTCATGAACCTCGCGCAGCAGTTCGCGCGCCTGGGCCTGCGGGGATTCCAGCGCCTGCGCGATGTTCCAGATCGGCGCGGCGGGCACGCCTGCGGCGTCGAGCCGGCGCACGACTTCCTCGACCGGATGCGCGCCGGCCCAGTCCTCGATCAGGCTGCGCAACGCCGGCTCCTGCTCGGAGCGCAACTCGTCGGTGGTGAAGCGCGGGTCCTGCACGAGTGCGGGGCGCTCCATCGCGACGGCCATCGCATCGAACAGTTTCTTGTTGAGCACCGCCAGCGCGAAGTGGCCGTCCTGCGCGCGATAGACGCCGAAGGGCGCCGACAACGGGTGCCGGTTGCCGACCCGCCGCGCCGGCTTGCCGGTGAAGAGATAGCGTGCCATGGAGGTTGCGAGAAAGCTCAGCGTGGTGTCGAACATCGCGACGTCGACGTGCTGGCCGCGGCCGGTGCGCTGGGTCTGCAGCAGCGCGGCCAGCGTGGCCCAGGAGGCGAACAGGCCGGCCACCACATCCGACACCGCCTCGCCGACCAGCGTGGGCGGGCCGTCGGGGTCGCCGGTCGCCTCCATCAGGCCGCTCATGGCCTGCACGATGATGTCGTAGGCCGGGCGATGGGCATAGGGGCCGGTCTGGCCGAAGCCCGAGACGCTGACATAGACCAGCTTCGGATTCAGCCGCGCGAGCGACTCGGGGCCGATGCCGAGCCGCTCGGCCACGCCCGGGCGGAAGTTCTCGACCACCACGTCGGCGCGGGCCGCGAGTTCGCGCACCAGCCGCACCGCATCGGGATGTTTCAGGTCGAGCACCATGCTCTTCTTGTTGCGGTTCATCACCGTGAAGAGCGCGCTCTGGCCGCTCTTCATCGGCCCGATGGCGCGGTAGTCGTCGCCCTGCGGCGGTTCGATCTTGATCACCTCGGCGCCCAGGTCGGCCAGCAGAGCGGTGGACAAGGGCCCGGCGAGCACGCGGGTGAAGTCGAGGATGCGGATGCCGTCGAGCGGACGGGCGGAGGCTGTCATGGTGGGGTCCTTTCGTGACCGGAAGGTCGCCATGGTCGGCCTCCATTGAATCAATTGAAAATACTCATCATTGATGCCTTGGATCAAGAAAGATGATTCACCTGAACCTTCGCCAGCTCGAATACTTCGTCGCCGCGGCCCGGCATGGCGGCGCCGCCCGCGCGGCCGAGGCGCTCAGCGTCTCGCAGCCGTCGATCTCCAAGGCCATCGCCGATCTCGAAGAACTCTGGGGCGAACCGCTGTTCGTCCGGCTGCACGCGCGCGGGCTCGAGTTGACTGCGGCCGGTGCGCTGCGCCATCGGGAGGCRCATGCACTGCTCGAGCAGGCGCGCACGCTGGCCGCGCCGCGCTCGGGCGAGCTGGCCGGCCTGCTGCGCGTCGGCTGCCTGAGCACCCTGGCGCCGCGCTGGCTGCCGGACATGCTGGCCCGCATGGCGGCGGACTGCCCGGCGATCGAAGTGCAGCTGGTCGAAGGCGACACCGAGACGCTCACGCGGATGCTGGAGCGCGGCGCGCTCGATGTCGCGCTGATGTACGACCTCGGCCTGGCGCGCGGCGTGCGGCTCGAGCCCGTGATGCAACTGCGCCCCTACGCGCTGCTGCCGTGGGGGCACCGGCTGGCCCGGGCCACGAGCCTGCGCATCGCCGACCTTGCGCGCGAGCCGCTGGTGCTGATCAACCTGCCGCACAGCCGCGAGTACTTTCTTTCGCTGTTCCGCGATGCCGGCGTCTCGCCGCGAATCGCGCACGAGAGCGCTTCGCTCGAAATGGTCCGCTCGCTGGTGGCGAACGGGCTCGGCGTCTCCTTGCTGACGACGCGGCCGCTGCGCGACCAGGCCTATGACGGCAAGCGCATCGCCTGCCGGCGGCTGCGCGGCCAGCTCGCGCTGCAGTCGGTGGTGCTGGCCTATCCGCCGCCGGGGAGCTTCGCTTCGCCGCTGGCCGAGCCCTTCGCGGCGGTCGTGCAGGCCAGCGTTTCGAGGCAGGCCGATGCCCTGACCCGCTAGCCGCTTCATCTGGCACGTCGTTTGCTTATCCTCATGCATTCGCCGCCGCCAGACCCTGTCTAGACAGCGTTTGGTGCATGAAACCGCTTTCGCGCCCTGACAAGGGGCCAAGCGGCGCTTGATCCGGACCGCAATTCCGGGTTAACCTGTATATACAGGTGCATCGCGGGGAATGAAACTCGGCCGCACTGCTGGAGTTCGCGTCTTTCGCGTCGCCGGCGAGCCGAAATTTTGAAACGCAACAGGAGAACCTGAATGGTCAAGACGGTAGCAAAGATCGCCTCGCTGATGGCGGCAGGTGCGTGCATCGCGGGCATGGCGACCAGCGCCCACGCACAGGACACCAAGATCACCCTCGGCATGTCGGGCTGGACCGGCTTCGCGCCGCTGACGCTGGCCGACAAGGCCGGGATCTTCAAGAAGAACGGCCTGGAGGTCGACCTGCGCATGATCCCGCAGAAGGACCGTCACCTGGCGCTGGCCTCCGGCGCGATCCAGTGCGCGGCCACCACGGTCGAGACGCACGTGGCCTGGAACGCCAACGGCGTGCCGATCGTGCAGATCTTCCAGATGGACAAGTCCTACGGCGCCGACGGCATCGCGGTGCGCAACGACGTCAAGAGCTTCGCCGACCTCAAGGGCAAGGCCATCGGCGTCAGCGCCCCGGGCACCGCGCCGTACTTCGGCCTGGCCTGGATGCTCAGCAAGAACGGCATGTCCATGAAGGACGTCAAGCTGGTCTCGCTCGAGCCCCAGCCCGCCGCCCAGGCCTTCGTGGCCGGCCAGAACGACGCGGCCATGACCTACGAGCCCTACCTCTCGACCGTGCGCGCCAATCCCACCGCCGGCAAGATTCTCGCCACCACGCTCGACTACCCGATGGTGATGGACACCGTGGGCTGCGCCCCGACCTGGCTCAAGTCCAACGCCAAGGCAGCCCAGGCGCTGGCGAATTCGTACTTCGAGGCCCTCGACATGATCAAGACCGACCCGGCCAAGGCGAACGAAATCATGGGCGCGGCGGTCAAGCAGACCGGCGAGCAGTTCGCGAAGTCGTCGGCCAACCTGCGCTGGTCGGACAAGGCGGCCAACCAGAAGTTCTTCGCCAACGACATCGTGCCGTTCATGAAGGACGCGCAGGCGATCCTGCTGGAGTCCGGCGTGATCCGCAAGGCGCCCGACGACCTCAACGCCACCTTCGACACCAGCTTCATCAAGTAACGGACCATCGATCATGAGCGCGACGCCTGTCATGAACTCAACCAAGCCGGTGAACCTCGGCGCCTCGGCCACGCCCGCAGAGCCACGCCGGCGCCGCGCGCTGGCGCCACTCGAGCCCGTCAGCGCGCGGGCGCGCTGGCTGCTCGGCGTCGGCTTCTTCGTGGTCTTCGTGGTGGTCTGGGCCTTGTTCACGCTCGGCGGCTTCGTCTCGCCGACCTTCCTGGCCAGCCCGGTCACGATGGTCAAGGAGGCCGTGCTGCTCTTCACCGAGTACAACTTCAGCCACGACATCGGCATGACGGTGTGGCGCGTGTTCGGCGGCTTCGTGCTGGCGACCGTGGTGGCGGTGCCGCTGGGCATCGCGATGGGCACGTGGAAGAGCGTCGAGGCCTTCTTCGAGCCCTTCGTCTCGTTCTGTCGCTACCTGCCGGCCTCGGCCTTCATTCCGCTGCTGATCCTGTGGGCCGGCATCGGCGAAACGCAGAAGCTGCTGGTGATCTTCATCGGCTCGGTGTTCCAGATCACGCTGATGGTGGCGGTCACGGTGGGCAGCGCGCGGCGCGACCTGGTCGAGGCCGCCTACACGCTGGGCGCCAACAGCCGCGGCATCGTCGCCCGGGTGCTGATCCCGGGCGCTGCGCCCGGGATCGCCGAGACGCTGCGCCTGGTGCTCGGCTGGGCCTGGACCTATGTCATCGTCGCCGAGCTGATCGGATCTTCTTCCGGCATCGGCCACATGATCACCGACAGCCAGGCGCTGCTCAACACCGGGCAGATCATCTTCGGGATCATCGTGATCGGCATCATCGGGCTCATCTCCGACTTCGCCTTCAAGGCGCTCAACCGCCGTCTCTTCGCCTGGAGCACCCTGTGATGAATCAGCTGTCCATTCGCGGTGTCTCGCGCACCTTCACCGGCACGCGCGGCCAGAGCACGCAGGCGCTGCTGCCGGTCGACTTCGAAGTGCGCGAGAACGACTTCGTCACCATCCTCGGCCCCTCGGGCTGCGGCAAGTCGACCTTGCTGCGCATCGTGGCCGGACTCGACTACCCGACCGGAGGGCGCGTGCTGCTCGACGGCCAGACCATCGAGGGCCCGGGCGCCGATCGCGGCGTGGTGTTCCAGAGCTATACGCTGTTCCCCTGGCTCACCATTGCGCAGAACATCCGCTTCGGACTGCGCGAGCGCGGCATGAGCGAGGCCGACCAGAAGGAGCGCAGCGACTTCTTCATCGCCAAGGTCGGCCTGCGCGGCTTCGAGAACCACTTTCCCAAGCAGTTGTCGGGCGGCATGCAGCAGCGCACCGCGATCGCCCGCGCACTCGCCAACGACCCCAAGATCCTGCTGCTCGACGAGCCCTTCGGTGCGCTCGACAACCAGACCCGCGTGCTGATGCAGGAACTGCTGCTGGGCATCTGGGAGTCGGCCCGCAAGACCGTTCTGTTCGTCACGCACGACATCGACGAGGCGATCTTCATGGCCAACCGCGTCGCGGTGTTCAGCGCCCGGCCCGGCCGCATCAAGACCGAGATCGCGGTGGACTTCCCGCATCCGCGCCATTACACGATCAAGACCTCGCCCGAGTTCATGGAGATCAAGGCGCGCCTGACCGAAGAGATCCGCGCCGAGTCCATGGCCGCCGCCGAGCATTGATCCACGCCGCACGAAAGACCGCATGACAGCCGCCAGCCTTCGCAAAGCCACCGACGCCCGTCGCAGCGCGCATCCGCGTGCCGCGGCCTCGACGTCCCCCGCGCTGGCGCTGTACGAGCAGATCAAGGCCTTCATCACGCACAAGATCCAGGACGGCTCCTGGAGCGCCGGCCACCGCCTGCCGTCGGAGAGCGAGCTGGTGGCGCAATTCGGTGTCGCCCGCATGACGGTCAACCGCGCGCTGCGCGAACTGGTCGAGCAGGGGCGCATCGTGCGGGTGGCCGGCGTCGGCAGCTTCGTGGCCGAGGACAGGCCGCAGTCGACCCTGCTGCAGATCGCCAACATCGCCAGCGAGATCCGCGAACGCGGCCACGACTATCGCTGCGAATTCCTGGCCGCCGAGCGCGTCGCCGCCTCGCCCGACGTGGCGGTCTGGCTCGACCTGCGGCCCGGCGAGTCGGTCTTCCACACGGTCTGCCTGCACCTGGAGAACGAGACCCCGGTGCAGCTCGAGGATCGCTATGTCAACCCGCGCGTGGTGCCGGATTTTCTCGAGCAGGATTTCTCGCTCGTCCCGCCGAGCGAGTACCTGGTGCGCAACGTGCCGTTCGACCAGATCGAGCATGTGGTCGATGCCGTGCTTCCGACCTCCGAGCAGGCCGAGCGCCTGGACATGCCGGTGACCGACCCCTGCCTGCTGCTCACGCGCCGCACCTGGACCCGGACCCAGCCGGTGACGGTGGTGCGCTGCCTGCATCCCGCCTCGCGCTACCGGCTCGGCAGCCGGTTCCGCGCCGACGGCAATCCCTCTTTCGGCTGAGCGCGCACGCCGCGCTTCGCCTTTCGCACGAACCTACTTGTATAGACAGGAGAACCCCATGAACACCACCCCCCTCGGCACCGCACCGATCGTCCTCGCGCCCGGCGACGTCGACCTTGCCACGTTGCGCCGCGTGCATGCCGGCGGCGTGCAGCTGTCGCTCGACCCGTCGGCCCGCGCCGGCCTGCTGGCGGCCCAGGCCACGGTGCGCCGCATCGTCGAGGCGGGCGAGGTGGTCTACGGCATCAACACCGGTTTCGGCAAGCTGGCGCAGACCACCATCCCGCCCGAGCGCCTGGCCGAACTGCAGCGCAACCTGGTGCTGTCGCACAGCGCGGGCACCGGCGAGCCGCTGGCCGCCGGCGTGGTGCGGCTGGTGCTCGCGACCAAGGCCGTGAGCCTGGCGCGCGGGCATTCGGGCGTGCGGCCCGAGATCGTCGATGCGCTGCTCGCGCTGTCGAACGCTGGCTTGCTGCCGCGCATCCCGTCGAAGGGGTCGGTCGGGGCCTCGGGCGATCTGGCGCCGCTGGCGCATCTGGCCTGCGTGCTGATCGGCGAGGGCGAGGTCACGGCGCCCGATGGCGAAGTCATCAATGGCACCGACGCGCTGGCGCGCATCGGCCTCGCACCCTTCGTCCTCGGCCCAAAGGAAGGACTGGCGCTGCTCAACGGCACCCAGGTGTCGACCGCGCTGGCGCTGGCCGGCCTGTTCGGCGCCGAGGACGTGTTCGCGGCCGGCCTGATGGCGGGCGCGCTGTCGCTGGAAGCCATCCAGGGATCGATCAAGCCCTTCGATGCCCGCATCCACGCCGCGCGCGGCCAGCCGGGCCAGATGGCGGTGGCCGGGGCGGTGCGTGCACTGCTCGAAGGCAGCGAGATCCTGCCGTCCCATGCCGACTGCGGCCGGGTGCAGGACCCGTACTCGATCCGCTGCGTGCCGCAGGTGATGGGCGCGTGCCTGGACAACCTCGCGCATGCGGCGCGCGTGCTGCGCATCGAGGCCAATGCGGCTTCGGACAACCCGCTGGTGTTCGACAACGGCGACGTGATCTCGGGCGGCAACTTCCACGCCGAACCGGTGGCCTTTGCGGCCGACATCATCGCGCTCTCGGTGGCCGAGATCGGCGCCATCTCTGAGCGCCGGATGGCGCTGCTGCTCGACAGCGGCCTGTCGGGCCTGCCGCCGTTCCTGGTGCGCGACGGCGGCGTCAACTCCGGCTTCATGATCGCGCAGGTCACGGCCGCGGCGCTGGCGTCGGAGAACAAGTCGCTCGCCCATCCGGCCAGCGTCGACAGCCTGCCGACCTCGGCCAACCAGGAAGACCATGTGTCGATGGCCACCTTCGCGGGCCGCCGGCTCGGCGAGATGGTCGAAAACACAGCCGTGGTCGTCGGCATCGAGGCGATGGCTGCGGCGCAAGGCATCGAATTGAAGCGCGGCAGCACGACGGCCCCCACGCTCGGCACTGGCGTGTCCTCGCTGCCCCCCGAGGGGGCGCAGCCCGCCTTGGGGCGGCCCGGCGCCGGGCTGAAGAGCTCGCCCCTGCTCGAAGCCGAATTCGCCGCCATCCGCGAGCGCGTCGCCTTCATCGAACAGGACCGTTTCCTCGCACCGTCCATCGAAGCCATGCGCCTGTGGGCACGCCAGGGCCAATGGCCCGAAGCCGTGCAAGCCATCCTGCCCAGCCACGCCTGAATCTCTTCCATCCGAACCGACATCGAAAGGAACACCGCCATGAACGCACCCGACAAATTCCTCGCCCAGTCCGCCGACCCCCGCCATGACGCAAGCCGCGTGATCCGCGCGCCGCGCGGCAGCACGCTCAACTGCAAGAGCTGGCTCACCGAAGCCGCGTTCCGCATGCTGCAGAACAATCTGGACCCCGAAGTTGCCGAGCGCCCGCAGGACCTCGTGGTCTACGGCGGCATCGGCCGCGCCGCGCGCGACTGGGCCTCGTTCGACCAGATCCTGGCGTCGCTGAAGGAACTGAACGACGACGAGACGCTGCTGATCCAGTCGGGCAAGCCGGTGGGCGTCTTCAAGACCCACGAGAACGCGCCGCGCGTCTTGCTCGCGAATTCGAACCTGGTGCCCAAGTGGGCCACCTGGGAGCACTTCAGCGAGCTCGACCGCAAGGGCCTGATGATGTACGGCCAGATGACCGCCGGCAGCTGGATCTACATCGGCAGCCAGGGCATCGTGCAGGGCACCTTCGAGACCTTCGTCGAGGCCGGCCGCCAGCACTACAACAACGACCTCGCGGGCAAGTGGATCCTGACCGCCGGCCTGGGCGGGATGGGCGGCGCGCAGCCGCTGGCCGCGACGCTGGCGGGCGCGGTCTCGCTCAACATCGAGTGCCAGCAGGCCAGCATCGACTTTCGCCTGCGCACGCGCTATCTCGACAAGCAGGCCAAGGACATCGACGACGCGATCGCGCTGATCAAGCAGCACACGGCGGCCAAGGAGGCGGTGTCGATCGGCCTGCTGGGCAATGCGGCCGAGATCCTGCCGGAGCTCGTGAAGCGCGCCCAGGCCGGCGGCCTCAAGCCCGACCTCGTGACCGACCAGACTTCGGCGCACGACCTCGCCAGCGGCTACCTGCCGATCGGCTGGACCCTGGCGCAATGGGAGGCCGCCAAGGCCGACGCGACCCAGCACCCCACGCTTCGCAAGGCGGCGGCCAAGTCCTGCGCGGTGCACGTGCAGGCCATGCTCGACTTCCAGGCGATGGGCATCCCGACCGTCGACTACGGCAACAACATCCGCCAGGTGGCGTTCGACGAGGGCGTGAAAAACGCGTTCGACTTCCCGGGCTTCGTGCCGGCCTACATCCGGCCGCTGTTCTGCGAGGGCAAGGGGCCGTTCCGCTGGGTTGCGCTCTCGGGCGACCCGGAGGACATCTACAAGACCGACGCCAAGATCAAGGAGCTGTTCCCCGACAACAAGCACACCCACCGCTGGCTGGACATGGCGCGCGAGCGCATCGCCTTCCAGGGCCTGCCGGCGCGCATCTGCTGGCTGGGGCTGGGCGAGCGCGAGAAGGCCGGGCTGGCCTTCAACGAGATGGTGAAGTCGGGCGAGCTCAAGGGCCCGATCGTGATCGGCCGCGACCACCTGGACACCGGCTCGGTGGCGAGCCCGAACCGGGAAACGGAAAGCATGAAGGACGGCAGCGACGCGGTGTCGGACTGGCCGCTGCTCAACGCGCTGCTGAACACCGCGGGCGGCGCGACCTGGGTCAGCCTGCACCACGGCGGCGGCGTGGGCATGGGCTACTCGCAGCATTCGGGCGTGGTGATCGTGGCCGACGGCACCGAGGCGGCGGCCCGGCGCCTCGCGCGCGTGCTGTGGAACGACCCCGCCACCGGCGTGATGCGCCATGCCGATGCCGGCTACGACATCGCGATCGCGACGGCGAAGAAGCAGGGCCTCAACCTGCCGATGATCAAGTAAGCCGCGCGAGGAGCCGGGCCCGTGGCACTCCAACGCTTCGACATCGCCTCGCTGGCCGCCTCGCCGTGGAAGAACGGCGGCGGCACCACGCGCGAGATCGTCTGCTCGCCGGCGGGCGCGGACATGGACGGCTTCGACTGGCGCGTGAGCATCGCGACCATCGACCGGCCAGGGCCGTTCTCCGCCTTTGYCGGCATCGACCGCGTGATCATGCTGCTCGAAGGTGCCGGCGTGCGCCTGCATTCGCAGGACGGCCGCATCGACCATCGGCTCGACCTGTCGCATGTGCCGTTCGCCTTCGCCGGCGACGCGGCGCTGGACTGCGATCTGCTCGGCGGCACGTCGACCGACTTCAACCTCATGACGCGCCGCGGCCGCGTCAGCGCCGATTGGCGGCTGCTGCGCGCGACCGCCGACATCGCGCCCGCCGAGCGCGGCCTGCTGATGGTCCTCGGCGGCCGCTGGCGGCTCGACGCCTTCGACTGCGGGCCGGGCGAGGGCGTGTGGTGGGACGGCGGCTCGCGCGGATGGCAGGCGCATCCGCAGGACGCCGATGCCGCACTGATCGCGGTGCGGCTCGAATCGACAACCCGTACGACCACCATGGGTGGATCCGCATGAACTTCTCCGCACTCCCTTCCGCCGACGGCGTCTGGACGCAGCTGCGCCTCGCGCCCGGTGCACTCGCCGGCGACGACATGCCATGGGCCGAGGCCGCGATCGTCGTGGCCGACGGCAAGATCGCCTGGATCGGCGAACGCGCATCGCTGCCCGGCCAGTTCGCCGGGCTGCGGCGCTTCGACGGCGGCGGTGCAATGGTCACGCCCGGCCTGGTCGATTGCCACACCCATCTGGTCTATGGCGGCCAGCGCGCCAACGAGTTCGCGATGCGGCTCGCCGGCGCGAGCTACGAAGAGGTGGCGAAAGCCGGCGGCGGCATCGTGTCGTCGGTGCGCGCCACGCGCGAGGCCGACGAGGACACGCTCTACGCGCAGGCTGCGCCGCGCCTCGAGCAACTGCTCGCCGACGGCGTCTGCGCCATCGAGATCAAGTCGGGCTACGGGCTCGCGCTGGCACACGAGCGCAAGCAGCTGCGCGTCGCGCGCCGGCTCGGCGAGGCCTATGGCGTCACGGTGCGCACCACCTTTCTGGGCGCCCACGCGCTGCCGCCCGAGTACGCGGGCCGCAGCGGCGACTACATCGACCTCGTCTGCCGGGAGATGATGCCGGCGCTGGCCGAAGAAGGGCTGGTCGATGCGGTCGACGTGTTCTGCGAACGCATCGCCTTCTCGCTGGCCGAGACCGAGCGCGTGTTCCAGGCGGCCAGGGCGCTCGGGCTCCCGGTCAAGCTGCATGCCGAGCAACTCTCGGACATGGGCGGGGCCGCGCTGGCGGCGCGCTACGGCGCGCTGTCCTGCGACCACATCGAGCACCTGTCGGCCGAAGGCATCGCCGCGATGCGCGCGTCCGGCACGGTGGCCGTGCTGCTGCCCGGCGCCTACTACACGCTGCGCGACACCCACCTGCCGCCGATCGAGGCGCTGCGCGCGGCCGGCGTGCCGATGGCCGTTTCCACCGACCACAACCCCGGCACCTCGCCGGCGCTGAGCCTGCTGCTGATGGTCAACATGGCCTGCACGCTGTTCCGTCTCACGGTGCCCGAGGCGCTGGCCGGCGTCACCCGCCATGCGGCGCGCGCGCTCGGCCTGCAGCAGACGCATGGCGCGCTGCATCAGGGACAGCCGGCCAACTTCGTGCTCTGGAACGTGCGGGAGGCCGCGGAACTCGCCTACTGGTTCGGCCAGCGGCCCGTGCGCTGCGTGGTCCGGCAGGGCCGCGTCGCCGTGGAGCAGGCGGCATGACGCGCACGCTATTCGCGGCCGATGCGCTGCTGCCGACCGGATGGTCGAAGAACGTGCTGCTGGCCTGGGACGAGGCCGGCCGGCTCACGCAGGTGCAGCCCGAGGCCGCGCAGCCCTCCGGCACGCCCGCATCGAGCGGCCCCGTGATCCCCGGCACGCCGAACCTGCATTCGCACGCCTTCCAGAGAGCCTTCGCAGGCCTCACCGAGCACCGCGCCGAGCAGCAGGACAGCTTCTGGAGCTGGCGCACGCTCATGTACCGCTTTGCCGCGCGCCTCGCACCGCAGCACATGGAGGCCATCGCCACCTGGCTCTATGCCGAGATGCTCGAAGCGGGCTACACGAGCGTGTGCGAATTCCAGTACGTGCACCATGACACCGGCGGCCGTCCCTACGCGAATGACGCGAGCCTGAGCCTTGCG
Source organism: Variovorax sp. P1_H12_2 (assembly GCF_056405335.1). Lineage (NCBI taxonomy): Bacteria > Pseudomonadati > Pseudomonadota > Betaproteobacteria > Burkholderiales > Comamonadaceae > Variovorax > Variovorax sp. P1_H12_2. The sequence continues at coordinate 8,166 of NZ_JBFUCI010000055.1, read as the reverse complement.
CTCCTGCGCGCCGCGCAGCGTACGGGCATCGGCTTCACCCTGCTGCCCGTGCTCTACCAGTCCAGCGGCTTCGGCGGCCTGCCACCCAACGAGGGGCAGCGTCGCTTCATCCGGTCGACCGAATCGATGCTTCGCCTGCTCGAAGCGCTGAGGCCGGTGTGCGACGCGCAGGGCGCGCGGCTCGGCCTCGCGCCGCATTCCCTGCGTGCCGTTGCGCCCGACGCCTTGCGCGATGCCCTCGCAGGCCTCGAAGCGCTCGACCCCACGTCGCCGATCCACATCCACATCGCCGAGCAGACCAAGGAGGTCGACGACTGCCTGGCGTGGAGCGGCCAGCGTCCCGTGGCCTGGCTGCTCGACCATGCACCGGTCGATGCGCGCTGGTGCCTGGTCCATGCCACGCACATGGATGCGAACGAGTACCGGCGCGCGGCGATGAGCGGCGCGGTCGCCGGCCTGTGTCCGACGACCGAGGCCAATCTCGGCGACGGCATCTTCGACTTCGCGGCCTGGCGCCACCACGGCGGTGCCTGGGGCGTCGGTTCCGACAGCCACGCCTGCGTCAACGCGGCGGAGGAGCTGCTGATGCTGGAGTACAGCCAGCGCCTGGCCACGCGGCAGCGCAACGTGGGCGCCGATGGGTCGCACCCCCAGGTCGCGACCGCGCTCACGCTGGCGGCCGTGCGGGGCGGCGCGCAGGCCGCGGGCCGCGCCGTCGGCGGCCTGGCGGTGGGGCAGCAGGCCGACTTCGTCGCGCTCGATGCCCGCCACCTCGCGCTGCAGGGGCTCGCCGCGCCCGACATGCTCTCGGCCCACGTCTTCGCCAGCCACCGCACCTCGGCCATCGATGCCGTGTGGGTGGCCGGCCAGACGCGCGTCGCCGGCGGCCGCCACGCATTGCACGACGAAGCCGCGGCCGCCTTCGTGGCCGCGCGCACCCAACTTCTCGAGGATTGAACCCATGAGMTTCACCACACCCGAGCCCCCCTTCCGCTTCCACCCCGGCAAGCGCCCCCTCCTGATCTCGATGCCGCACGTCGGCACCTATGTGCCGCCGCAGCTCGCGGCGCGCTTCACCGACGAGGCCCGCCAGGTGCCCGACACCGACTGGCATCTCGAGCGCCTGTACGACTTCGCGGACGAACTCGGCGCCTCGCTGCTGATCGCCACGCACTCGCGCTACGTGGTCGACCTCAATCGCCCGCCCGACGGCGCGAGCCTCTATCCGGGCCAGAGCGTCACCGGCCTGTGTCCGGTCGACAGCTTCGACGACACGCCCCTCTATGCGGCCGGCGACGTGCCCGGCGAAGCCGAGATCGCGCAACGTCGCGACGCCATCTGGCAGCCCTACCACCGCCAGCTCGCGGGCGAGCTCGAGCGCTTGAAATCGCTGCACGGCGTCGCCGCGCTGTGGGACGCACATTCGATCCGCTCCGTGCTGCCGCGCTTCTTCGACGGCAAGCTGCCGGACCTCAACCTCGGCACCGCCCAGGGCGCCAGTTGCGATCCGGTCCTGGCGCAGTCGCTGCTCGATATCGCCGGGCAGGCGCCGGGATTCACGTCCGTGCTCAACGGCCGCTTCACCGGCGGCTACATCACGCGCCAGCACGGCCGGCCGGCGCAGGGCGTGCATGCCGTGCAGCTCGAGATGACGCAATGCAGCTACATGCAGGAGGCGCTGCCCTTCGACTACCTGCCCGAGCGCGCCGCCCGCGTGCAGCCGCATGTGCGGCGCATGCTCGAAGCGGTGCTGGACTTCGTCGAACGTCGCCCGGGCTGAACGGCGTGGAATTCCTCGCCGCGCTGGCGCGGTCCGTCGGCGCCGATCGCCTGCAGACCGGCGACGCCATCCCCGCGCGCCACCACGCCGACTGGAGCGGTGCGCCGCCCGTGGCGCCGATGGCCCTGGTGCGCCCGCGCAGCACGGAAGAAGTCTCGGCGGTGCTGCGCCTGTGCAGAGAGTACCGCGTGCCGGTGGTGCCGCAGGGCGGCCTCACCGGGCTCGCGGGCGCGGCGGTGCCGAGTCCCGGCGCCATCGCGCTCTCGCTCGATCGCATGAGCGCCATCGAATCGGTGGATGCGGCGGCGTCCACCCTGACGGTGCAGGCCGGCGCCACCCTGTCGGCGGTGCAGGAGGCCGCCGCCGCGCAGGGCCTGCAGTTCGGCGTCGACCTCGGCGCGCGCGGCTCCTGCCAGATCGGCGGCAACCTGTCGACCAATGCCGGCGGCAACGGCGTGCTGCAGTTCGGCATGATGCGCGAGCAGACGCTGGGCCTCGAGGTGGTGCTGGCCGACGGCAGCGTGCTACCGATGCTGCGGCCCATGCTCAAGAACAACACGGGCTACGACCTGAAGCAGTTCTTCATCGGTGCCGAGGGCACGCTGGGCGTGATCACGCGCGCGGTGCTGCGCCTGTATCCGGCGCCCCGTGCACGCGCCACCGCGCTGGTTGCACTCACCGATTTCGACGCCGCGCTGGCGCTGCTGGGCCGGCTGCAGGCTCGCTTCCCGCGCGCGGTGGCGGCCTTCGAACTCATGTGGCGCGACTTCGTCGAGACCTCCCTGAAATGGCAGGGGCTGCGCGAGCCTTTCGAGGCGGTGCATCCGTTCGCGGCGCTGGTCGACGTGGTCGGCGACGACGAGGCCTCGCTGCGTACGGTCCTCGAGGAGACGCTGGGCGAGGCGATGGAAGCCGGGCAGGCGAGCGATGCGGCCATCGCGCAGTCCCAGGCGCAGGTCCAGGCGTTCTGGAAGATCCGCGAGGCCACCGCCGAGCTGCCGGTCCACATGCATCCGCCGATCAATTTCGACGTCAGTCTCCCAATGGCCGAGATCGGCCGGTTCGCCGACGCCTGCCGCGCTGCCTTCGATGTGCGCTGGCCGGGCCACCACTCCCTGTTCTTCGGCCACGTGGGCGACAGCAACCTGCACATCACGACCGACGGCCGCTCGATCGGCGGCCAGGAGGCGCAGATCGAAGCGCTGGTCTACGAGCAGGTCGCCGCGTTCGGTGGCAGCGTCTCGGCCGAGCACGGCATTGGCCTGCACAAGAAACCCTATCTGTCGGCGAGCCGCAGCCCGGCCGAGCTGGCCGCCATGCGCGCGATCAAGCGCGCGCTCGATCCCCTCCACCTTCTCAATCCCGGCAAGGTATTCGACCTATGAACGCATCCCCATTCCAGGGCTTCGCCCGTCCCGAAGTCGCGCCGCTGCCGCCCTACAACGCCGGCTTGTCTTCCGAGGTGGTGCGCGCGCGCTACGGCGTCAGCGAGATCAGCCGGCTGGCGAGCAACGAGAACCCCTTCGGCGCCAGCCCGGCGGTGGCGCAGGCGCTGGTCGGCCTGGCGCAGCAGGTCAACAACTATCCCGATGCCGCCTGCACCGCGCTGCGCACCGCGATCGCCGGGCGCTGCGGCGCCGGGCCCGGCCAGATCGTGATCGGCAGCGGCTCCGAGGACATCCTGCAGATGCTGTGCCTGGCCCTGCTGTCGCCGGGCGACCGGGTGCTCACGCAGCGCCCCGGCTTCGGGCTGCACGAGATCTTCCCGCGCATGATGGGGGCCGAGGTCGAGGCGCTGGCGCTCACGCCCGCGCTCGAATTCGATCTCGACGCCTGGTGCGAGGCGCTGGCGCGCGGGCCGAAGATCGCGATGATCGCCAATCCGTCGAATCCCGTCGGTTGCATGTTCGATGCGGCCGCCTTCGAGCGCCTGCTCGCGGCCACGCCGGCCGGCACGCTGCTGGTGCTGGACGAGGCGTACTACGAGTACGCGCGGCTCGCGCCCGGCTTCCCGGATGCGCTGGCCGCACTGCGCGACCAGCAGCGGCCCTGGATCGTGCTGCGCACCTTCTCCAAGGCCTGGGGCCTGGCCGGGTTGCGCGTCGGCTACGGCATCGCCTCCGACGCCGCGCTGGTGCAGCTGCTCGACCGGGTGCGCACGCCCTTCAACGTCAACCAGGCGGCGCAGGCGGCGGCGCTGGCCGCGTGGGGCGACGAGCCTTTCATGGCCCATGCAGTGGCGCAGACCGTGCAGTACCGCGAATCGCTGGTGGCGCAACTGCGCGCGCTGGCGCTGCCCGGAATGCGGATCGCGCCGTCGGCGGCGAACTTCCTGTTCATCGATCTCGGGCGTCCGAACGGACCGGTCAACGAGGCCCTGCTGGCGCGCGGCATCATCGCCAAGCCCTGGAAGGAGCCCGGCTTCGAGACCTTCATCCGGGTGTCGATCGGCATGCCGGCGGACAACGAGCGCTTGCTGCGCGCCTTGCGCGAGATCGTCGGCGAGGCGCCGTGACCCTTTTCAGGGGGCCGGGGCGCTGACGGCCAAGACCCGACGCCGCGATCGGGCCGCCGCCGCTTCCTACAATCGGCCCATGAAGCCCGTCGTCTACACCCGCGCCCAACAACTGCCCGCCATCCTGGCCCGCCGCATCGCCATCCTCGACGGCGCGATGGGCACCATGATCCAGCGCTTCAAGCTGACCGAGGAACAATACCGCGGCGAACGCTTCAAGGACTTCCCGCGCGACGTCAAGGGCAACAACGAACTGCTCTCGCTGACCCGGCCCGATGTCATCCGCGACATCCACGAAGGCTATCTCGCCGCCGGCGCCGACCTGGTCGAGACCAACACCTTCGGCGCCACCCGCATCGCGCAGGAGGACTACAAGATGGCCGACCTGGCGCGCGAGATGAATCTCGAGTCGGCCAGGCTCGCGCGTGCCGCCTGCGACAAATTCAGCACGCCGGACAAGCCGCGCTTCGTCGCCGGCGCCCTCGGCCCCACGCCCAAGACCGCCAGCATCAGCCCCGACGTCAACGATCCCGGCGCGCGCAATGTGAATTTCGAGGAACTGCGGGCTTCGTACTACGAGCAGGTCGAGGCGCTGGTCGAAGGCGGCTCCGACGTGCTGCTGGTCGAGACCATCTTCGACACGCTGAACGCCAAGGCCGCGCTGTTCGCGATCGACGAATACTTCGAGGCCAGCGGCGAGCGGCTGCCGCTGATCATCAGCGGCACCGTGACCGACGCCTCGGGCCGCATCCTCAGCGGCCAGACCGTGACGGCCTTCTGGCACAGCGTGCGCCATGCGCAGCCGCTGGCCATCGGGCTCAACTGCGCGCTGGGCGCTGCATTGATGCGGCCCTACATCCAGGAACTGGCGCGCGTCGCCGACGACACCTTCATCAGCTGCTACCCCAACGCCGGCCTGCCCAACCCGATGAGCGAGACCGGCTTCGACGAGACACCCGATGTCACCTCGCGGCTGCTGCACGAGTTCGCCGCCGAAGGGCTGGTCAACATCGTCGGCGGCTGCTGCGGCACCACGCCGGAGCACATCGCGGCGATCGGCCAGGCGGTCGCTCCGCTCGCGGGCCGCAGCCTGCGGCGCGCCGCCTTCTACAGCGAAGCAGCCTGAGCTGGCCCCCACGCTCCCTCACTTCGTGTGGTCGCTGCCCCCCGAGGGGGAGTCAGCAGGCCGCCCGTCAGCGCGAAGCGCGGACTTCGCCGCGCTGGCGGCCCGGCGCCGGCCTGAACCTCGCGCATCCCGGCGCATGTGAAGCCGGGATGAAGAAGCTCTCCAAACGTTCTTCGCGTGCGCGAACGCGCGTGCTGAAACGTTCTAGCTGAAGGCCGTCGCTGATTGACAACGCGCCGACGCTCTCCCTACCCTGGAACGCAAAAGGAAATCTGCATGAACGACAACAAGGCTCTGCGATGGTTCGGCCTCGGCGCCATGGCGCTGATGCTGCCGCTGGCCGCGACGGCCCAGCAGGCGTTCACCCGCGGGCCCGTCAATCTGCGTGCCGGCCCCGGCGACAACTATCCGCTGGTGGCCTCGCTGGCGCCCGGGCAATCGCTGGAAGTGATGGGCTGCACCGCCGGCTACGGCTGGTGCGACGTGGTGCTGCCCGACGGACTTCGCGGCTGGTCCTATGCGGCGAGCCTCGAGTACGCCTACCTGGAGCAGCGGGTGCCGCTGGCGACCTACGGCGCGATCATCGGCGTGCCACTCGTGACCTTCGCGATCGGCAGCTACTGGTCCAACTACTACCGCGACCGGCCCTGGTACGGCCAGCCGCGCTGGTGGGGCGGCCGGCCGCCGCCGCCACCGGTTCCGGGCTGGCGCCCGCCACCGCCGCCGGTTGCGGGCTGGCGTCCCAACCCCTGGCCGGGCTATCAGCCGCATCCGCCGGGCTTCCGTCCGCCGCCTGCGCCGGTTTTCAGGCCGCTGCCATCGCCCGGCTACCGCCCGCCACCGTCACCCGGCTGGCGCCCGCCGCCCGGCTTCCAGACCGGCGGCCGGCCGCCGGGGCAGGGCGGAGGTGACCACGGCGGCGGCGGCCACGGTGGTGGGCATGGGGGCGGTGGCGGAGGCGGTCACGGGGGTGGCGGTGGCCACGGTGGTGGCCATGGGGGCGGTGGCCACGGCGGCGGCCATGGTGAAGGAGGAGGCGGGCGCGATCGCTAGCCGGCGCCGTCCTCCACCACGTGATCGCGTGACCCGCGGCGCATGAAACTGGTGCAGCCCAATTGCCAGGGATACCGCGGAACCGGCTTCGCCGGGCCGCTGGTATCGCCCCCTCGAGGGGGAGGCGCCGCAGGCGCTTCGGGGGTGTTTCAATTCAGTCCTTCTTGCGGGCGATCAGCGCCACGAAGCGCTGGGCGCCCAGGCCCAGCGGCCGCTCGCGCGACCACACGACGTCGACCCACAGGTCGAGCCCGTTGGACAGGTTCTCGAACGGAATCTCGACCAGCGCGCCCGCCGCCACGTGCGGCCGGGCGAAGTTGCGCGGCAGCCAGCCCCAGCCCAGGCCGGCGGTGATCAGGCTCAGGGCGGCCAGCGCGTTGTCGGTGCGCCAGACGTGCCGTGCGAAGACGAAGCGCGGGTCGCTGGTGGCCAGGTCACGGCCGGCGACCACGATCTGCCGCGTGGTCGTCAGGTGCTCCTCGCGCAGCCGGCCGCCGGCGGCGGCCAGCACCGGGTGGTCGGGCGCCATCACGGCCACCATGGTGTCGCTGGCCACCTCCTGAAACCCCTCCCGGCCGTCCAGGCTGGGACGCTCGAACACCAGCGCCAGCTGCGCCCGGCCGCTGTGCAGCAGCGCCAGCGCATCGGCTTGCGGCGCGGCCAGCACCTCGACCTCCAGCAGCGGGTATTCGTTCGCCAGGGCGGCCAGCGGGCCGCTCCAGGGCGCCGCGAGCAGTTCGGGCGCGATCGCGAGCGTGAGCCGGTTCTCCAGCCCCTGGGTGAGCGCCAGCGCCTGCACCTGGAGCTGCTTGAGCTGCGCCGCCAGCAGGCGCGCCTGCGGTTCCAGCGAACGCGCCGCCTCGGTGGGCTGCGGTTCCCGGCCGCTGCGGTCGAAGAGCAGCAGGTCGAGTTCCGCCTCGAGATTGGCGATCGCCATGCTGACCGCGGAGGGCACCCGGCCCAGGGCCCGCGCCGCGGCCGAGAAAGAACCGTGGTCGATGACCGCGAGGAACACCTCCACGTTGTCGCTGGAAAAGCTCATGCGGTCCGACCTATCAATTAACTTGAAAGAAGATGACTTTATATGTCAGTCAAACAAATATAAAGTACCCATCAACACCAACCAACACGGGATCGATTTCATGCAAGGGCTCAAACGCCGCGTCGTCTACATCAGCCTCTACGAGGGCATCGCCATCGTCGTGGCCAGCGCGGGGCTGGCGCTGATGTCGGGCCAGGGCCTGGGCCACTCGGGCGTGCTGGCGGTCATCGCCTCGGTCATCGCGGTGCTCTGGAACCTCACGTTCAACGCCCTGTTCGAGCGCTGGGAATCGCGCCAGGCCGTGCGCGGCCGCAGCGTCCGCCGCCGCGTCGCCCATGCGATCGGCTTCGAGGGCGGCCTGGTGGCCTTCCTGGTGCCGATCTTCGCCTGGTGGCTGGACGTGAGCCTGTGGGAGGCGTTGGTGATGGACCTGGGACTGGTGGTTTTCTTCCTGGTCTACACCTTCGTCTTCAACTGGGCCTTCGACGCCATTTTCGGCTTGCCCGCATCGGCGGCCGGCGCCGCCCAGCCGGCGTAAAATCCGCGGCTCCCAAGGAGCGTTGCAGCGCTGCCGTCCATCCGGGCGGCGGCGTCAGGCTTGGGCTTCCAGCCACTGGAGTGCAACGACGCTCGCCTGACCCCGTTTCCAC
>NZ_JBFUCI010000054.1:0-21417 GCF_056405335.1 Variovorax sp. P1_H12_2 | reverse complement strand
CGTTGATGAACTCCGCCAGCACCGCCTGCTGCATCAGCTGGCCTTCGCGGTAGAGCTCGGCCAGGCCGAGCGAGAACAGGTCGGCCAGCGGCGCCGGCACGGCCATGTAGCCCACGCGCATGCCGGGAAACAGAGTCTTGCTGAAACTACTGAGGTAGATCACCTGGCCGTTGTTGTCCAGCCCCTGCAACGAGGCCAGCGGGCGGATGCCGAAGCGGAATTCGCTGTCGTAGTCGTCCTCGATGATCCAGCAGTTGTGCAGGCGCGCGTACTCCAGCAGCATGCGCCGCCGCGCCAGGCTCATCACCATGCCCAGCGGGTACTGGTGCGACGGCGTGCAGATGATCAGCCGCGGCGGGCGCGCCAGGTGTTTCGCGTCGGGGTTGATGCCTTCGCCATCGACCGGGATCGGCGTCAGCTTCAGCCCGGACGACAGCAGGATGCCGCGCAGCCCCCAGTAACACGGCTCCTCGATCCACACCTGGTCGCCCACGTCGCAGAGCAGGCGTACCGCCAGGTCCACCGACTGGTGGATGCCGGTGGTGATGACGATCTGCTCGGGCTGGCAGTTGGCCGAGCGGGCCACGCGCAGATAGTCGGCCAGGGCGCGGCGCAGCGGCCGGTAGCCGCCACCGGGCGCGTAGGTCATGAGTTCGGGCTTGGGGTTGCGCCAGATGCGGCTTTGCAGGCGGTTCCATGACTTGAGCGGGAACTCGGTCACGTCCGGCACGCCGGGCATGAAGGCGCCCCACTGCTGCTTGGACACGCCGCTGAGTTCGATGGTGCGCTTGCCGCGCGCCGACAGGCGGTGGCGGTCGCGCACGGCGCGGCGCGGCGCGCCGGCCGGGCCTTCGTCCACGCGGTCGGGCGTGGTGTCGGCCACATAGGTGCCGCTGCCACTTTGTGTTTCGACGTAACCCTCGGCCAGCAGTTGCTCGTAGACCTGGATCACGGTGTTGCGTGCAATCGAGAGATCGGCACCCAATGTGCGCGAGGACGGCAACTTGGCACCGGCGGCCAGCCGCCCGGAGAGGATGGCCTGCTGAAGCAGGCGGAACAACTGGCGGTAGGCGGGCTCCTCGGCAGCGGTGTCAAGATGTTCAAGCAGCCAATCGGACAGGATGGAGTCCATGCTTACCCCTAGAAAGTGGTTCCATGAGAATGCATCAAATGGCTCTTCAGTATAGGACCGAAAGTCTCGACACTCCGGCCACGCTTCAACCGATGCCAGCCGAACCGAGGACCACCCAATGAACAACCAGACACTGCAACAACGCAAAGATGCCGCCACCCCGCGCGGCGTGGGCGTGATGTGCAACTTCTACGCCGACCGCGCCGAGAACGCCGAGCTGTGGGACGTGGAAGGCCGCCGCTACATCGACTTCAGCGCCGGCATCGCCGTGCTCAACACCGGCCACCGCCATCCGAAAGTGGTCGCCGCGATCCGCGCGCAGCTCGACCGCTTCACCCACACCGCCTACCAGATCGTGCCCTACGCCTCGTATGTAGAACTGGCCGAGCGCATCAACAGCGTCACACCCGGCAGCCATGCCAAGAAGACCGCGTTCTTCAGCACCGGCGCCGAGGCGGTGGAAAACGCGGTGAAGATCGCCCGCGCCGCCACCGGCCGCCCCGGCGTGATCGCCTTCGGCGGCGGCTTCCATGGCCGCACCATGCTCGGCATGGCGCTGACCGGCAAAGTCGCCCCCTACAAGGTCGGCTTCGGCCCCTTCCCCAGCGACATCTACCACCTGCCCTTCCCGAACGCGCTGCACGGCGTGACGGTGGATGCGGCACTGCAGGCCCTGCAGCAGCTGTTCAAGGCCGACATCGACGCTGCCCGCGTGGCGGCCATCATCATCGAGCCGGTGCAGGGCGAAGGCGGCTTCTACATGGTGCCGCCCGAGTTCATGCGCGCCCTGCGCGCGGTGTGCGACCAGTACGGCATCCTGCTGATCGCCGACGAGGTGCAGACCGGTTTCGCCCGCACCGGCAAGCTGTTCGCCATGGAGCACTTTGACGTGCTGCCCGACCTGATGACGCTGGCCAAGAGCCTGGCCGGCGGCATGCCGCTGTCGGCGGTGTGCGGCCGCGCCGAGCTGATGGACGCGGCGCAGCCTGGCGGCCTGGGCGGCACCTATGCGGGCAACCCGCTGGCGGTGGCCGCGGCGCATGCCGTGCTCGACGTGATCGCCGAGGAACGACTGGCCGAGCGTGCGCAAGGCCTTGGCGAAAAGCTCAAGGCCCGGCTCGACCGCATCCGCAAGGAAGTGCCGCAGATCACCGACGTGCGCGGCCCCGGCGCCATGGTGGCGGTGGAGTTCGGCCACCCCACCACCGGCGAGCCCGACGTCGAATTCMTGCGCAAGGTGCAGTCACACGCGCTGGCCCATGGCCTGCTGCTGCTGAGCTGCGGCACCTATGGCAACGTGATCCGTTTCCTGTTTCCGCTGACCATTGCCGACACCACCTTCGACGAGGCGCTGGACATCCTGGAAGACGCGCTGCGCCAAGCCTGAAGCCAACCACCCCCCGCTGGAACCCACCATCATGCGCAACGACAACCACAGCGACAACGACGTCCTCGTCAGCTTCCGTGGCGTGAAGAAGACCTACGATGGAGAACACCTGGTCGTCAAACAGCTCGACCTGGACATCTACCGTGGTGAATTCCTGACCCTGCTCGGCCCTTCGGGTTCGGGCAAGACCACCTGCCTGATGATGCTGGCCGGGTTCGAATTCCCCACCAGCGGCGAGATCCGGCTCGACGGCAAGCTGCTCAACCGCGTGCCGCCGCACAAGCGCAACATCGGCATGGTGTTCCAGAACTACGCGCTGTTCCCGCACATGACGGTAGCCCAAAACGTGGGCTACCCGCTGCAGGTGCGCGGCATCGGCGGCGAAGCGCGCCAGCGCCAGGTGCACGAAGCCTTGCAGATGGTGCGCATGGAAACCTTCGGCGAACGTTTCCCCGCGCAACTCTCGGGCGGACAGCAGCAGCGCATCGCCCTGGCCCGCGCGCTGGTGTTCAAGCCGCAGCTGGTGCTGATGGACGAGCCGCTCGGCGCGCTCGACAAGCAGCTGCGCGAACACATGCAACTCGAACTCAAGGCGCTGCACCGCCAGCTCGGCGTGACTTTCGTCTACGTCACGCACGACCAGGGTGAGGCACTCACCATGTCGGACCGCGTGGCCGTGTTCGACCAGGGCATCATCCAGCAGATCGATCCCGTCGGCGCCTTGTATGAAACGCCGGGCAACGCCTTCGTGGCCAGCTTCATCGGCGACAGCAACCGCCTGCAAGGCCAGATCGGCCAGCGCGACGGCGACCGCTGCACGCTGAACCTGCCCGGCGGCCATGTGCTGCGCGGCATGCGCATCGGCGAAGCGACGCCCGGCCAGACGGCCACCGCCAGCATCCGCCCCGAACGCATGCGGCTGGTGGACGCAGCCGACACCGCAGCGGCCGGCAACATCCTGCGCGGCAGTGCCGCCGGCATGATCTATTTCGGCGACCACGTACGCCTGCAGTGCGACTTCGCCGACCAGCCGCAATGCTTCGTCAAGGTGCCGCTCGACACGCCCGCGCTGGCGCGTCTCGCACCGGGGCAACCGGTCGCCCTCGCATTCGAACCCGAACACCTGCGCATCTTTTCCTGAGTCTTCTTCCCCCGCCCCCGCCCCCGCCAAAACTGAAAGGCTTTTCACCATGCAACGCTTCACCCTCTACTCCACCGCGGCTGCCGCGCTGCTGACCTGTGGCCTGGCCAATGCCAAGGATCTGACCGTCGTCAACTTCGGCGGCGCCAACGGCAATGCCCAGAAAGCGGCATTCACCCAGCCCTACGAGAAACAGACCGGCAACAAGATCGTCGGCGTTGAGTACAACGGCGAACAGGCCAAGGTGAAAGCCATGGTCGRGGCCAAGCGCGTGACCTGGGACCTGGTCGAAGTGGAAACCGGCGACCTGGCGCGCGGCTGCGAAGAAGGCCTGTACGAGAAGCTCGACTACAGCAAGATCGGCGCGAAGAGCAGCTTCATCCCCGAAGCTCCGCAGGAATGCGGYATGGGCATCTTCGTCTGGTCCACCGTGCTGGGCTACAACAGCGACAAGCTCAAGACCRCCCCCACCGGCTGGAAGGATTTCTGGGACGTGAAGAAGATCCCCGGCAAACGCGGCATGCGCAAGACCGCGCTGTACAACCTCGAATTCGCCCTGATGGCCGACGGCGTGCCCGCCAAGGACGTGTACAAGGTGCTGGCCACCAAGGAAGGCGTGGACCGCGCCTTCAAGAAGCTCGACGAAATCAAGCCCTTCATCCAGTGGTGGGAAGCCGGTGCGCAGCCGCCGCAGTTCCTGGTGGCCGGCGACGTGGTGATGAGCACCGTCTTCAACGGCCGTATCGACGCCGCGCGCCGCGAAGGCAAGGCGCTGAACGTGGTGTGGGACGGCGGCATCTACGACCTCGACTACTGGGCCATCCCCAAGGGCACGCCGAACAAGGACCTGGCGCTCGAATACATCGCCTTCAGCGTGGCACCGGCGCAGCAGGCCGCCTATGCCAAGAACATCGCCTACGGCCCGGTGAACCAGGCCGCCATCAAGATGCTCGACGCCAAGACCCTGGCCGACCTGCCCAACGCGCCGGCCAACAGCAAGAACGCCGTGCTGCTCGACGGCGCCTTCTGGACCGACCACGGTGAAGAGCTGCAGCAGCGCTTCACCGCCTGGGCGGCCAAGTAAGCCGGTCACTTGTCAAGACTGCCAAGATGAACGCCGTCACCGCCCTGCCGCCATCACCGGGCGGTGCCGCGTCCGCCCCGACCATGAACGACGAAGCCACCCCCACCACGGCGACCGCCGCCAGCCAGCGGCGGCTCAAGCAGGAGCTGCGCCGCGCCGAGATGCGCAAGAGGGCGTCAGCRCTCGCGCTGATCGCCCCGCTCGCGCTATTTCTGCTGGTGGTGTTCGCCGTGCCCATCGCCGCGCTGCTGCAGCGCGCCGTGTCCAGCCCTGAAATTCCGAACGCATTGCCGCAGACCGTGGCGGTGCTCGCCAAGTGGGACCGCCAGGCCCTGCCGCCCGATGCCGCCTACAGCGCCCTGGCCGCCGACCTGGCCACCGCCCGCCAGGGCAACAGCGCGGGCGAACTCGCGCGCCGGCTCAACAACGAGATCAGCGGCTACCGCTCGCTGGTCACCAAGACCGCGCGCGCCATGCCGGTCGACGGTGATGCGGCACACGCCAGGGAAGCCCTGATCGCCATCGACCCGCGCTGGGGCGAGTTGCCCTACTGGCAGGCCATCGCCAAGAATGCCAGCCGCACCACGCCCTTCTTCCTGCTGGCCGCGCTCGACCTGCAGCAGGACAACTTCGGCAACATCCACAAGGCCCCGCCGGATGCCGCCATCTACCTTGACATCTTCGGCCGCACGCTGTGGATCGGCGCGCTGACCACCGGCCTGGCGCTGCTGATCGCGTTCCCGCTGGCTTATTGGGCTTCCACCCTGCCGGCGCGCCAGGCCAACCTGGTGATGATCTGCGTGCTGATCCCGTTCTGGACGTCGGTGCTGGTGCGCATCGCCGCCTGGGTGGTGCTGTTGCAGCAGTCGGGTCTGGTCAACACCGGATTGATGGCGTTGGGCGTTACGAACACGCCGCTGGCCCTGCTGTTCAACCGCACCGGCGTGACCATTTCCATGGTGCACATCCTGCTGCCCTTCATGATCCTGCCGCTGTACAGCGTGATGAAAGCCATTCCGCCGACCTACCAGCGCGCGGCCATCTCGCTGGGCAGCCACCCGTTCGCCGCGTTCTGGCGCGTCTACGTGCCGCAGACCTATGCCGGCATCGCCGCCGGCGTGCTGCTGGTGTTCATCACCGCCATCGGCTACTACATCACCCCCGCGCTGCTCGGCGGTCCGGGCGACCAGATGGTGAGTTACTACGTCGCCTACTTCACCAACCAGGCCGTCAACTGGGGCATGGCCTGCGCGCTCGGTGCCCTGCTGCTGGTGGCCACGCTGGTGCTGTACGCGGCCTACCAGCGCATCTCCAAGACCAATGCCAACGCCAATGTGAGGTGAACCCGATGCGCACACTGCTCCCCACCTTCCCGCCCTATACCTCGCTGGCCGAGCGCGCCTGGTACTACACGCTGCGTGGCCTGTGCGCGCTGGTGCTGCTGTACCTGGTGCTGCCGATCCTGGCCATCGTGCCGCTGTCCTTCAGCGACAGCAGCTTCCTGGCCTACCCGATCACCGGCTTCTCGATGCGCTGGTACCAGAACCTGTTCGAGGCCGAGGAGTGGATGCGCGCCGCCAGGAACAGCTTCATCGTGGCACCGGCCGCCACCGTGATCGCCACCGTGCTCGGCACCTTGGCAGCCACTGGCCTCAGCAAGGCCGAGTTCCGCGGCAAGGGCCTGCTGATGGCCGTGCTGATCTCGCCGATGGTGGTGCCGGTGATCGTGGTCGGCGTGGGCATGTATCTGTTCTTCGCGCCGCTGGGCCTGTCGGACAGCTACACCGCGCTGATCCTGGCCCATGCGGCGCTCGGTGCGCCGTTTGTCGTCACCACCGTGCTGGCCACGCTGCAGGGCTTCAACCACAACCTGGTGCGTGCCAGCCTGAGCCTGGGCGCGGGGCGGCTGACCACCTTCTTTCGCATCACCCTGCCGCTGATCGCGCCGGGCGTCATCTCGGGCGCGCTGTTCGCGTTCGCCACCTCGTTCGACGAAGTGGTGGTCACGCTGTTCCTGGCCGGCGCCGAGCAGGTGACGCTGCCGCGCCAGATGTTCACCGGCATCCGGGAAAACATCAGCCCGACGATTGCCGCGCTGGCGACGATCCTGATCCTGTTCTCTACCTCCCTGCTGCTCGCGCTCGAATGGCTGCGCGGTCGTGCCGCCAAACGCGGCGGATGAGATTGCGCCCCACAACTTGATTGAAGGATTCGTATGTTGAAACTCCGCAAACCGGAGCTCTTCCGCCAACAGGCTTACCTGGACGGCCGCTGGTGCGATGCCGACAGCAGTGCCAGCTTCGCCGTGACGAACCCGGCCACCGGCGACGTGCTCGGCCATGTGCCCGAAATGGGCGCGGCCGAAACCCGCCGCGCGATCTTGGCCGCGCAGGCCGCCTGGGCTGGCTGGCGCCGCAAGACGGCCAAGGAGCGCAGCGCCATCCTGCGCAGGTGGAACGACCTGATGCTGGCGAACGCCGACGATCTGGCCGCCATCATGACGGCCGAACAGGGCAAGCCGCTGGCCGAATCCAAGGGCGAGATCGCCTATGCCGCGTCGTTCATCGAGTGGTTCGCCGAAGAGGGCAAACGCGTCAACGGCGACACGCTGCAGTCACCGGCGAATGACAAGCGACTGCTGGTTGTGAAGGAACCGATCGGCGTCTGCGCCGCCATCACACCGTGGAACTTCCCGGCCGCGATGATCACCCGCAAGGCCGGGCCCGCATTGGCGGCCGGCTGCACCATGGTGCTGAAGCCCGCCGAAAGCACGCCGTTTTCCGCGCTCGCGCTGGCGGTGCTGGCCGAAGAGGCCGGTGTGCCGGCCGGCGTGTTCAGCGTGTTGACAGGCGATGCGCGCGCCATCGGCGGCGAACTGACCGCCAACCCGATCGTACGCAAGCTCAGCTTCACCGGCTCCACCGAGGTCGGCCGGCTGCTGATGGCGCAGAGCGCGCCGAGCATCAAAAAGCTGTCGCTCGAACTTGGCGGCAACGCGCCCTTCATCGTCTTCGACGACGCCGACCTGGACGAAGCCGTGACCGGCGCCATCGCCTCCAAATACCGCAACGCCGGCCAGACCTGTGTCTGCGCCAACCGCCTCTATGTGCAGGACGGCGTGTACGACGCCTTCGCCGCCAAACTCGTCAAGGCCGTGCAGGCGCTGAAGGTGGGCGCGGGCACCGAGCCCGGCGTCGAACAGGGCCCGCTGATCGACGAAGCAGCGGTGGACAAGATCGAGTCGCACATCGCCGACGCCCTCGCCAAGGGCGGCAAAGTGCTGACCGGCGGCAAGCGCCACGCACTCGGCCACACCTTCTTCGAGCCCACCGTGGTGGCCAACGCCAGCCCCGACATGCTGGTGGCACGCGAGGAAACCTTCGGCCCGCTGGCGCCGCTGTTCCGCTTCCGCACCGACGCCGAGGTGGTGCAGATGGCCAACGACACCGAGTTCGGCCTGGCCAGCTATTTCTACAGCCGCGACATCGCCCGCATCTGGCGCGTGGCCGAGGCGCTGGAATACGGCATGGTCGGCATCAACACCGGCCTGATCTCCAATGAGGTGGCACCTTTTGGCGGCGTGAAGCAGTCGGGCCTGGGCCGCGAAGGTTCGTCGTATGGCATCGACGACTACGTGGTGGTGAAGTACCTGTGCATGGGCGGATTGAAGAGCCTTTGAACTCTTCCTGGTGAAAGCAGCAGGCACCGTTGGAAGCGATTCCCCGCCTTGCAGAACGATGCGACGTGGGCAGGCCAAGGTCGCGGCCGCGGTCGCAGACGCCTTTGGCTGCCCAAGGCAGGCGCCGGCCTAACGGTGCAGCAGGACGACGGCGCGCGCTTCCATCGCCCTGCCCTCGCCCACCGGGCCCAGCTTCTCGGCGGTCTTGGCCTTGACGTTCACCTGCTCGACCGCAATGCCGAGCGCGGCGGCGATGCGCTGGCACATCGCCGGGATGTGTGGCGCCAGCTTCGGCGCCTGTGCGATCACGGTGCTGTCGATGTTGCCCACTTGCCAGCCCGCGGCACGCACGCGGCGCGCCGCCTCGGCCAGCAGCACCGACGAGTCCGCGCCGCTGAACTGCGCATCGGTGTCGGGGAAATGGCGGCCGATGTCGCCGAGCCCGGCAGCACCGAGCAGCGCATCGGTGATCGCATGCAGCAGCACGTCGGCGTCCGAATGGCCCAGCAAGCCGGTGCTGTGGGGCACCTCGACGCCTCCGAGGATCAGCTTGCGGCCGGCCACCAGCTGATGGACGTCCCAGCCCTCGCCGATGCGGATGTCGAAACCGTTCATGACGTGCTCCGGCGGCTGCGCAGGATCGACTCTGCGAGCGCGAAGTCCTCCGCATAGGTGAGCTTGAAGTTCTGCGCGCTGCCCGGCACCAGCAGCGGTGCCAGGCCGATGGCCTCGATCGCGCTGGCCTCGTCGGTCACCGCATCGCCGCTGCGCTCCAGCGCGTCGAGCAGCATGCCGATGCGGAACATCTGGGGCGTCTGGGCCAGCCACTTGTCGGCGCGGGTCGGCGTGCTCGCAACCCGGCCTTCGGGCGTGGCGACCTTGAGCGTGTCCGCCAGCCGGTGGGCCAGCAGGCCACCGACCGCGTCGTGCTCGCAGGCCGCGATCAGGGCCTCGATCTGGCTCGGCGTGACCAGGCAGCGCGCGGCGTCGTGCACCAGCACCCAGTCGTGCGGGTCGGCGCCGAGCTGCCGCAGCGAGCGCAGCCCGTTGCGCACCGTCGCGGCGCGGCTGGCGCCGCCGACCCGCAGCAGGTGTTCGCCCGTGGCCGGGAAGCGCGGCAGCACGATGCCGACGTCGGGATCGGCCGGCGCCACCACCAGCGCCAGGCCGGCGAAGGTTCCGGCCAGGGCGCGGAAGGCCTCCAGCGTGTGCTCGACCATCGGACGGCCGGCGATCCGCTGGTACTGCTTGGGGCCGGTGCTGCCGGCACGGCTGCCCGAGCCCGCGCAGGGGATCAGGACGAAAAGACGAGAAGCGGACATGGGATGAATTGCGGCCAGCGACTAAAGGGCAGCCATTCTAGAATCGGGCTTCGCACACCCTTCGCCGACCGGCGCGGGGTGTTCTGCATTTCCCGGGCACCTCCATGGACCTCCCCCAACTCACGGCGGGCAAGCGCTTCACGCTGCCGCGCCCTCCGCTGTCGGCCGACGCGCTGATGCTGGCGCAGCTGGCCGAACGCGAGAAAGCGGCCGGCCGCGCGACCGCGGTGTTCACCGCCGACGCCAACGACGCGCAGCGGCTGATCGACGAGATCGCCTTCTTCGCGCCGGGCCTGCGCTGTGCGCTGTTTCCGGACTGGGAGACCCTGCCCTACGACAGCTTCTCGCCGCACCAGGACCTGATCAGCGAGCGGCTCGCGACGCTCTGGCGCATCAGCCAGAAAGAGGCCGACGTGGTGCTGGTGCCCGCCACCACCGCGCTCTACCGGCTGGCGCCGCCGGCCTTCCTGGCCGGCTACACCTTCCATTTCAAGAGCGGCCAGAAGCTGCAGGATTCGAAGCTCAAGGCCCAGCTCACGCTGGCCGGCTACACCCATGTGACGCAGGTGGTGAGCCCGGGCGAGTACGCGGTGCGCGGCGGCCTGATCGACCTGTTCCCGATGGGTTCGCCGGTGCCGTTCCGGGTCGACCTGTTCGATGACGAGATCGATTCGATCCGCACCTTCGACCCGGACACCCAGCGCAGTCTCTACCCGGTGCCCGAGGTGCGGCTGCTGCCGGGCCGCGAGTTCCCGATGGACGACGACGCGCGGACGCGCTTTCGCAGCCGCTGGCGCGAGCTTCTCGAGGGCGACCCGACCCGCAGCCGGATCTACAAGGACATGGGGCAGGCGGTCGCCACGGCMGGCATCGAGTACTACCTGCCGCTGTTCTTCGAGGAAACCGCGACCGTCTTCGACTACCTGGGCGCCGATGCGACGGTGGTGCTGCACGGCGACCTGGAGCCGGCCTTCCAGCATTTCTGGCAGGACACGGGCGAGCGCTACCGGCTGGTGCAGGGCGACCCCGAACGGCCCGCGCTGCCGCCCGAGGCGCTGTTCCTGAATGCCGAGCAGTTCTACCAGCGCGCCAAACCGCATGCGCAGCTGGCCATCCGCGGCGAGGCGGCCGCCGACGTGCCGCCCTACGCCGAGTTCGACGCCCTGCCGCCCTTCGCGGTGGTGCGCGGCGCCGACGACCCGCTGCTCAAGCTCAAGGAACATATCCGCAGCACGCCGCACCGCGTGCTCGTGATCGCCGAGAGCGATGGCCGGCGCGAGAGCCTGCTCGATTTCCTGCGCGCCAGCGGCGTCGGCCCGCCGGCCTTCGACTCCCTGGCCGAATTCGAGGCCTCGCCCGACGAGAAGATCGGCATCGCGACCGCCGCGCTGGTGGCGGGCTTCGCCTGGCGCGAACAGGGCATCGACTTCGTCACCGAGACCGAGCTGTTCGCCACCGCGCCGGCGACCCGGCGCCGCAACAAGAAGCAGGAACAGGTCAGCGACGTCGAGGCGCTGATCAAGGACCTGAGCGAACTCGCGATCGGCGACCCGGTGGTGCACTCCGCGCACGGCATCGGCCGCTATCGCGGCCTGGTCAACATGGACCTGGGCCAGGGCCTGGACGCCGAAGGCAAGCCGCTGCTGCAGGAGATGCTGCACCTGGAGTACGCCGACCGCGCCACGCTCTACGTGCCGGTGTCGCAGCTGCACCTGGTCAGCCGCTACACCGGCGTCTCTGCCTCCGAAGCGCCGCTGCACAAGCTCGGCTCGGGCCAGTGGGAAAAGGCCAAGCGCCGGGCGGCCGAGCAGGTGCGCGATTCGGCCGCCGAGCTGCTCAACATCTACGCGCGCCGGGCGGCGCGCGAGGGCCATGCCTTCCGTTTCTCGGCCGCCGACTACGAGGTGTTCGCGAACGACTTCGGATTCGACGAGACCGCCGACCAGAAGGCCGCGATCCACGCCGTGATCCAGGACATGATCTCGCCGCAGCCGATGGACCGGCTGGTCTGCGGCGACGTCGGCTTCGGCAAGACCGAGGTCGCCTTGCGCGCCGCCTTCGTCGCGGTCACCGGCGGCAAGCAGGTGGCCTTCCTGGCGCCCACCACGCTGCTGGCCGAGCAGCACTACCAGACGCTGGTCGACCGTTTCGCCAAGTGGCCGCTGAAGGTGGCCGAGATGAGCCGCTTCCGCTCGGCCAAGGAGATCACCGCCGCCGCCAAGGGGCTGGGCGACGGCAGCGTGGATATCGTGGTGGGCACCCACAAGCTGCTGTCGCAGTCGGTCAAGTTCAAGAACCTGGGCCTCTTGATCATCGACGAGGAGCACCGTTTCGGCGTGCGCCACAAGGAGGCGATGAAGGCCATGCGCGCCGAGGTCGATGTGCTCACCCTCACGGCCACGCCGATCCCGCGCACGCTGGGCATGGCGCTCGAAGGTCTGCGCGACCTCAGCGTGATCGCCACCGCGCCGCAGCGGCGGCTCGCGATCAAGACCTTCGTTCGCAACGAGGGCACCGGCGTGATCCGCGAGGCCGTGCTGCGCGAATTGAAGCGCGGCGGCCAGGTCTACTTCCTGCACAACGAGGTCGAGACGATCGAGAACCGGCGCCAGAAGCTCGAGCAGATCCTGCCCGAGGCGCGCATCGCAGTGGCGCACGGACAGATGCCCGAGCGCGAACTCGAACGCGTGATGCGCGACTTCGTGGCCCAGCGCTACAACCTGCTCCTGTGCTCGACCATCATCGAGACCGGCATCGACGTGCCGACCGCCAACACCATCGTGATGAGCCGCGCCGACAAGTTCGGCCTGGCGCAGCTGCACCAGCTGCGCGGCCGCGTCGGCCGCAGCCATCACCAGGCCTACGCCTACCTGATGGTGCCGGACATCGACGGCCTGACCAAGCAGGCGGCGCAGCGGCTCGACGCGATCCAGCAGATGGAGGAGCTCGGCTCGGGCTTCTACCTCGCGATGCACGACCTCGAGATCCGCGGCGCCGGCGAGGTACTGGGCGAGAACCAGAGCGGCAACATGCTGGAGATCGGCTTCCAGCTCTACAACGAGATGCTGGCCGAGGCCGTGCGTTCGCTCAAGGCCGGCCAGGAGCCCGACCTGCTGGCGCCGCTCTCCGTCACGACCGAGATCAACCTGCATGCGCCGGCGCTCCTGCCCGACGACTACTGCGGCGACGTGCACCTGCGCCTGTCGTTCTACAAGAAGCTCGCGACCGCCAGGACGCCCGACCAGATCGACACCCTGCTGGAAGAAATCGTCGACCGTTTCGGCAAGCTGCCGCCGCAGGGACAGACACTGATCGACGTGCACCGGCTGCGCGTGCTGGCGCGGCCCTACGGCGTGGTCAAGGTCGACGCCGCACCGGGCGTGATCCACATCACGTTCAAGAAGGACCCGCCGGTCGATTCGATGAACATCATCCAGCTGATCCAGAAGAACAAGCACATCAAGCTCGCGGGCAACGAGAAGCTGCGCATCGAGCGCGAGCTGAAGGAACCCAGGGAGCGCGCTCAGATGGTGCGCGACGTGCTGCGCAGCCTGGGCCAACCCAAAGTACAGGAGCCGGCACCGGCATGAAAGAACTCTCTCCCGGCCTGGTCGTCCAGCGCTTCACGCCGCCGCTCGCGCTCGCCGATTTCAAACTGATCGCGTTCGACATGGACTCGACGCTGATCAACATCGAGTGCATCGACGAGATCGCCGACGCGGTCGGCAAGAAGGCCGAGGTCGCGGCCATCACCGAGGCCACGATGCGCGGTGAGATCAAGGACTTCAAGGAAAGCCTTCGGCGCCGCGTGGCCCTGCTGAAAGGCGTTCCGGTGGCTTCGCTGCAGCAGGTCTACGACCAGCGGCTGCGGCTGAATCCGGGCGCGGAGCAGTTGGTCGCGGCCTGCAAGGCGGCCGGCCTCAAGGTGCTGCTGGTCTCGGGCGGCTTCACCTTCTTCGCCAACCGCGTGAAGGATCGCTTGGGGCTGGACTTCGCGCGCTCGAACCTGCTCGACGAAGCCGACGGCCAGCTCACCGGCAGTGTCGTGCAGCAGTCCTGGGGCGACATCTGCGACGGTGCCGAGAAGCGCCGCACGCTGCTGGAAGTCGCTTCGCTGCTGGGCATCTCGGCCGCCGAGACGATCGCGGTGGGCGACGGCGCCAACGACCTGCCGATGATGGGCGAGGCCGGCCTCTCGGTGGCCTATCACGCGAAGCCGAAGGTGCGCGAACAGGCGATGGTCGCGATCAACGAAGGCGGCCTCGACCGCCTGCTCGAAGTACTGCGGTGACCACCGTGCCCGACGACGAACTCCCTCCGCCCAGCTCGGAGACGCTGCATGGCGATCGCCGGGGCGGTGTCGAGCATGGTGCGATCCACAAGCCGATCCACACCTCCGTGCAGTACGGATTCGACCGCGTCGAGGACCTGATCGGCGTCTTCCAGGGCACCCTCAAGAACAGCTTCAGCTATGCCCGCCAGGGCACGCCGACGACCGCCGCGCTCGAAGCCAAGATCAGCCGGCTCGAACAGGGCATCGGCAGCATCTGCTTCGCCAGCGGCATGGCCGCGCTGAGCGCCCTCTTCCTGACGCTGCTGCGCGCGGGCGATCACCTGGTGGCCAGCCGCTACGTCTTCGGCAATACCAACAGCCTGTTCGGCACGCTGGGCGATCTGGGCGTGGCGGTCAGCAAGGTCGATGCCGGGTCGGCGGACCAGGTTCGCGCGGCGCTGCGGCCCGAGACCCGCATGGTGTTCGTCGAGACCGTCGCGAACCCCGGCACCCAGATTCCYGACCTCGAGGCCATCGGCGCGCTGTGCCGCGAGCGCGGGCTGCTTTACGTGGTGGACAACACGATCACCTCGCCGGCCCTGTTCCGCCCGAAGACCGTAGGTGCCGGGCTGGTCGTGAACTCGCTGACCAAGACCATCGCGGGGCACGGCGCGGCACTGGGCGGCGCGGTCACCGACACGGGCGAGTTCGACTGGCGGGGCTATCCCAACATCGCGGCCAGCTACCGCGCGATGGACCCGCGGCAATGGGGCCTGCAGCAGATCCGCAAGAAGGGCCTGCGCGACATGGGCGGCACGCTGGCACCCGAGCAGGCCCACCGCATCAGCCTGGGCGCCGAGACCCTGTCGCTGCGGGTGGCGCAGACCAGCGCCACCGCGCTCGCGCTGGCGCGCTTCCTCGAAGCCCATCCGGCGGTCGACCGGGTCCACTACCCGATGCTCGAAAGCCATCCGCAGCATGCGCTCGCGATCCGGCACTTCAAGGCCGGCTCCTGGCTGCTGGCCTTCGAGCTGCGCGACAGCGCACGCATGCCGCCGATGCTCGACCGGCTGCAGCTCGCGATCAAGGCCACCGGCCTGGGCGACAACCGCACGCTGGTGATCCCGGTCGCGCCGACGATCTACTGGGAAGCCGGCCCCGTGGTGCGCGCCGAGATGGGCATCGCCGACGGGCTGGTCCGGGTCTCGGTCGGGCTGGAGTCGGCGGACGAACTCATCGCCGACTTCGACCGCGCCCTCGGCTGAATCGACCTGCATCGCGTCAGGTTTTCGTCAGGTCACAGCCGAGTCACATCTTTTTTCTAGAGTCCCCAGCATTCGCGGCGCTGGACATGGGGTCCGGCGCCTTCGGAATTCGAGGAGCATCGATGAAAAAGAAGGTGATCTATCCGTCCCTGCTGGGCATGTCCCTGCTGTTGGCGGCCTGCGGGGGCGGAAGCGGCGGTAGCGGGATCTTTCCGGTCGCCGGGGGCGGAAACGGCGGCACCACGCCGGCCACGCCGGTCACGCCCGCCGCGCCCGCCGCGCCCGCCGCGCGCGCCAAGAACGTGATCTTCTTCCTGGGCGACGGCATGGGCATCACCACGATGACCGCCGCGCGCATCTACCACGTCGGCGAGGACGGCGAACTGACGATGGACAAGCTGCCCGAGACGGCCTTCGTCCACACCTATTCCAACGACGGCCAGGTGACCGACAGCGCGCCCTCGATGGCCGCCTACATGACCGGCGTGAAGATGAACAACGAGGTCATCTCCATGTCGCCCGAGACCCAGGCCGTCGACGCCGCCGGCAAGCCCTACCACCTCAACTTCGACAGCACCTGCCCGGGCACCGGCAACGGCGTCCCGGCCGAGACCCTGCTCGAGCAGATGAAGGCCGCCGGCTACGGCACCGGCGTCGTCAGCACGACGCGCATCACGCATGCCACGCCAGCCACCACCTACGCCCACGTCTGCCACCGCGATGCGGAGAACACCATCGCCGCCGCACTGGTGCCCGGCGGCGCCGGCTACAACGCCAAGCTCGGCCAGGGCGTGGATGTGATCCTGGGCGGCGGCAGCAGCTACTTCACGCCCAAGGAAGACGGCGGCACCCGCAACGACAAGCGCAACCTGGTCAAGGAGCTGCAGGCCGCGAAGTACAGCTACGCCTCGAACAAGTCCGAGTTCGACAAGCTGCCCGTGGACGGATCGCGCATCGCGGGCCTCTTCACCAAGAGCCACATGAGCTACGACCTGGACCGCGACCCGGCCAAGGAACCGAGCCTGGCCGAGATGACCGGCAAGGCCATCGACGCCCTGGCGACCAAGAAGGCGGGCTTCTTCCTGATGGTCGAGGGCGGCCGCATCGACCATGCACTGCACGCGACCAATGCGCGCCGGGCGCTGCAGGACACGGTGGCCTTCGATGACGCGATCAAGGCCGCGCTGGACAAGATGGAGGCGCTCGATCCGGGCCTGGCGAACACTCTGATCGTGGTCACCGCCGACCACGACCATTCGCTGCAGATGAACGGCTATGCCAGGCGCACCGGCAAGACCGAGCCCGGCAAGCCCGGCGTGCTGGGCCTGGTGAAGAACTACGTCAACGGCGCCGCCTCCACCGACGTGGGCGGCAACCCTTACACGATCCTCGGCTTCGGCAACGGTCCGAACCGCCTGCCCACCCGCGGGCCGATCGACGACGCCATGCTCGAAAGCCCGGACTACCTGCAGGAAGCCGTGGTTCCGATGGCCAGCGAGACGCATGGCGGCGGCGACGTCTTCCTCGGCGCCAAGGGTCTGGGCGCCAGCACCTTCAAGGGCGTGCTCACCAACAACGAAGTGTTCGGCCTCATCAAGACCGCGATCGGCCTCTGAGCCACCCACACAGACAAGGAATCCACTGATGACTCCCACCATTCGAAGCACCGGCCTGGTCCTTTCGCTCGCACTCGCGGGCCTCGCCGGCGCCGCGCATGCCGCCGGCGAGGCGAAGAACGTGATCTTCTTCCTCGGCGACGGCATGGGTCCCGTGACCGTCACCGCGGCCCGCATCTACAAGGGCGAGAAACAGCTTGCCGCCCAGCCCGGCTCGCTGCTCTCGGCCGAGCGAGCGAAGCTGACGATGCAGTCGCTCGGCTACGCCGCCCGCGTGAAGACCTTCTCGAAGGACGGCCAGACCACCGACAGCGCGCCCTCGATGTCCGCCTACATGACCGGCGTGAAGATGAACAACGAGGTCATCTCCATGTCCGAGGACACCGCGGCCTACGCTCCCGACGGCTCGCAGTACATCAGCGGCGAGGACACCACCTGCACCGCCGCCAACGGCAAGCCGGCAGCCACGCTGCTGGAGCTGTCCAAGGCGCTCGGGCGATCGGTCGGCGCCGTCTCCACCACGCGCGTCGGGCACGCGACGCCTGCGGCCACCTATGCGCACATCTGCAACCGCAATGGCTACAACACGATCGCCGAGCAGTCGGTGCCGGGCCATGCGCGCTACAACGCTGCTTTGAAGGACGGCGTCGACGTGCTCCTGGGCGGCGGCCAGCGCAACTACCTGCCCAAGTCGACCAACCCCAGCAGCAAGCGCACCGACAACGTCGACCTGGTCGCGGCGATGCAAGCCAAGGGCTACACCTATGTCGACAGCGGAACCAAGCTGGCCGCCCTCGATGCAACCGCCACGCCGAAGCTGCTGGGCCTGTTCTCCCAGAGCGAGATGGCCTATGAACTCGACCGCGTGAATCAGAACCTGGACCAGCCGAGCCTGTCGCAGATGACCGAGAAGGCGCTGCAGGTGCTCAGCCGCAATGACAAGGGCTTCTTCCTGATGGTCGAAGGCGGCCGCATCGACCACGCGTTGCACGGCAGCAATGCCAAGCGGGCCCTGGAGGACACGCTCGCCATGGACGCCGCGATCGACACCGCGCTGGCCTTCATGGAGAAGAAGGACCCGGGCCTGAAGAACACACTGGTGGTGGTCACGGCCGACCACGATCACGCGATCGCCTTCAATGGCTACAGCAAGATCAACAACCCGATCCTGGGCAAGGTTCGCGACTACCAGACCGGCCAGCTGGCCAAGGCGTCCGACGGCAAGCCCTACACCACGCTGGTCTTCGGCAACGGCGGACGCCCGAACGCGACCGTCGGCAGCGACGTCAATCCGGAGGACGGCAGCAAGCCCTGGGTGGCTCCGGCGCGCGGCGCCTCGCGCGACGACCTGACCAACGTCGACACCACGCAGGACAACTTCCTGCAGGAAGTGGGCATCAACCTGGGCACCCCGGGCTCCGAGACGCACGGCGGCGGTGACGTGATGCTGTTCGCGGGCGGCGCCGGCGCCAGGAACTTCAAGGGCACCATGGACAACACCCGCGTGTTCTTCAAGGTCAAGGAGGCGGCAGGCCTCTGAGGGCCTGCCATTCGTAGATGAAAACCCATTCGAGCCCAKTCCGGCCGCAGGTCCTGGCCTTGCTCTCGGCCTTGCTCGCGGCCCCGTACGCGCTCGCGCACGAGACCGCGCCGACGGCGGCGGAGCGCGCGAGCGCCGTGGCCCCGCCGGTCGCCGTCACCACGGCGGCGGTGAACGCCGCGCCCGAACTCAACCTGCGCGTGAGCCATGTCACGCGCGTCGTCGGCATCGATGGCGTGACGCGCGAGACGCGCTACACCAACCACGTGTTCCGCCGCACCGGCACGGTGTGGACCGAGCGCGAACTGCCCGAGGGATTGCGCGCCAGCCTCGAACACGGCCATCCGCACGCCCACGGACCGCACGCCGGCCACGCCCACGACGAGGCGCAGGGTGCGCCTCTGCGCATCACCCGCCGGTCCGACGGCAGCGAGCTCGTCGAGGTGGTGCTCGACAAGACCCGCCGCGTCATCGAAGTCGACCGCGCGCACCATGGCAACGTGGGCTATGGGGGCTCGTGGGATGCCGCCTACTGGCTGATCGCACCAGCCAGCCTGCAGCGCATGGAACGCGTCGGGCCCGTCCGCTCGGGCGTGCAGCGCTATCGCGGCGTCCAGGGCGAGACCACCACGCAGGTGGACTGGGACGTGGCGGGCCAGTTCCCGCGCCGCATCGAGCGCAGCGATGCGCACGGCACGTCGTTCTACCTGCTGACTGCGACGCGCCTCCCGGCGCCCAAGCCGGAACCCTGGGTCGCAAGCAAGGGCTTCGACCACGGGGATTATTCAGACCTGCTGGACTGACCGGCCTGTGCAGCGCTACAGCGCCGCGCCGAGCCGCGCGATGCCTTCGCGGATCTTCTCGACGTTGGCCGTCGCGAAGCTCAGGCGCAAGGTGGCGACATCCGGCTTCTCGGCGAAGAAGGGCGCGCCGGGCACGAAGGCCACGAGCTTTTCGATCGCCCGCTTGGCGAGCACGTTGGCATCGGCGATCTTGCCGTTCGCGCCCGTGAGGCGCGCCCAGAAGAACAGGCCGCCGCCAGGCTGCGTGAAGGTGACGGCGTCACCGAGTTCCTGCTGCAGCGCCTCGCCCATGGCCAGCGCGCGTTCCGCATAGACCTTGCGCACATGGGCCAGCGTGGCCGGCATGCGGCCGCTCTTGAGGTATTGCGCGGCCGTCGCCTGGGCGAAGGTGCTGGTGTGGGCATCGCTGAACTGCTTGCACATGGTCGCCTTGGCCAGCAGCTCGGCCGGGCCGATCATCCAGCCGATGCGCAGACCCGGGCTCAGCACCTTGCTGAGGCTGCCGCAGTGCGCGACGAGCTCGCGGCTGCCGGGCACCTCGCTGGCGAGCGACAGGATCGACGGCGGCGGCGCCTGGTCGAAGTAGAGGTCGCCGTAGGGGTCGTCCTCCACGATCAGCGTCTGGTGCCTGACCGCCATCTCGAGCACCTTCTTGCGCCGCTCCAGGCTCAGCAGCGCGCCGCTCGGGTTGCCGAAGGTCGGGATCAGGTAGACGAACTTCGGCTTGTGCTCGGCGATGAGCCTTTCGAGTTCGTCGGTGCGCACGCCGTGGGCGTCGATCGGCGCACTGATCAGCTGCGCGCCGTAGAGGCGAAAACACTGGATCGTCGCCAGGAAGGTCGGGCCTTCGACGATCACCTTGTCGCCGGGCGAGATCAGCGTCTTGCCGAGCAGGTCCAGCGCCTGCTGGCTGCCGGTGGTGACGATCAGGCCGCTGGGATCGACCTCGACGCCCTTGGTCTTCATGAAGGCACTGAGCTGCGTGCGCAGCGGCTCGTAGCCCTCGGTGGCGCCGTACTGCAGGGCGCCACCCGGTTCTTCCGACAACGCCTTCGCGCTGGCTTCCTTCAGTCCCTCGACATCGAACATCGCGCTGTCGGGAAATCCCCCGGCGAAGCTGATGATGCCGGGCGTTCCGAGCAGCTTGAAGAGTTCGCGGATGGCGGAGGTTTCGACGTTGTCGAGGCGGGAAGCGAATTGCATGAGAGCCTTCTTCGGAGGAGTTGCAGAAGGAGATTGTCGCAGCGTGCGGCAGCGCGGCCGGGCGCCTCACTAAACTCCCGGCCACGATGAAGAAATCAGATATCGAGCCGTTCTTCGCCACGCTCCAGGCCGCCAACCCGACACCCGAGACCGAACTCGAGTACCGCACGCCCTTCGAACTGCTGGCCGCCGTGCTGTTGTCCGCCCAGGCCACCGACATCGGCGTCAACAAGGCGACGCGAAGGCTGTTCCCGGTCGCCAACACGCCGCAGGCGATCCTGGACCTGGGCGTCGAGGGCCTGGAGGGCTACATCAAGACCATCGGCCTCTACCGCAGCAAGGCCAAGCACCTGATCGAGGCCTGCCGCATGCTGGTCGAGCTGCACGGCGGCGAGGTGCCGAGGACACGCGCCGAACTCGAGGCCCTGCCGGGCGTCGGCCGCAAGACCGCCAACGTGGTGCTCAACGTCGCCTTCGGCGAGCCCACCATGGCGGTCGACACGCACATCTTCCGGATCGGCAACCGCACCGGACTGGCCCCCGGAAAGACCCCGCTCGAAGTCGAACTCAAGCTCGAGAAGCGGGTTCCCGAGGCCTACCGCCTGCACGCCCACCACTGGCTGATCCTGCACGGCCGCTATGTCTGCATGGCGCGCAAGCCGCTGTGCTGGCAGTGCGCGGTGGCGCCCTGGTGCGACTACAAGCCCAAGACTCCCGCGCCTTGAGAGCCCCCACGCTCCCCCACTTCGTGTGGGTCGCTGCCCCCCGAGGGGGCCGCAGGCCGCCTTGGGGCGGCCCGGCGCCGGCCTGGATGGCCCCCACGCTCCCCCACTTCGTGTGGGTCGCTGCCCCCCGAGGGGGCCGCAGGCCGCCTTGGGGCGGCCCGGCGCCGGCCTGGATGGCCCCCACGCTCCCCCACTTCGTGTGGGTCGCTGCCCCCCGAGGGGGAGTCAGCRGGCCGCCCGTCWGCGC
>NZ_JBFUCI010000053.1:0-21426 GCF_056405335.1 Variovorax sp. P1_H12_2 | reverse complement strand
GATTCATGACCCCAAGCGTAGCGATCGCAGCCGATGCAAGGTATCAGAATCCTCCGAAACGAGAACCCGGAGCGCTGGCGCATGGCGTCTGGAGAACCTGGCTCCGGACGGCCTGCCTGAACACCTCGCTTCCGAGGCGATCCACTACGTCGATGAAGCGCTCCGCCTCGCTGTCGCGGTGTGCCAGGTAGGTGTCGACGAGCCGCTCGATCTCGTCCGGGGTCGGGTCGCGCACGATGCACCTGCAGATGTCGAGGTCGATGTCGCCGAGGTCGAACAGATGGTCCAGGTCTTCCAGCCGCTCCTGGATCGCATCGGGGCGCGTGCGGGGCTCGCCTCCGGGGCCTGACATCCCGCGCGTCGACAAGCCGGCGTCGGGCATCGCCAGCCCCAGGACGTCGAGCTTGCGCCACAGCGGGAAGAGATGGTCGCGCCGCACATCCGCCAGGATCAGGTCCTGCGCCTGGGAGACGCGCAGTTCGCCGAAGCCGTGGCGATCCGCGAGATCGGCCACCGCATCCATCTGGTCGGCGCTGATGTCGCCAGCCGGCACGCCGGCCTTCCTGAGCGACAGGCTGACCGCGGCGTAACCCGGCACGCGATGGCCGTGCACGTTGTCCTGCAGCCAGCGCGCGAATCCGGCGTGGGTCGAAGCGAGGGGCCCGCTCCCGTCATCGACATCGGCGGCGCGCGGATCGTAGGGCGGCCGCGTGAAGCGCGCGGCGATCACTTCGACGTGCACCTCGCCGAGGGTGTCGGGACCATTCCTGGTGCGACTCCATGCCTGGTCGACCTGGTCCGCGAAGCCCACCGGCGTGAGGTCCCTGACGAGGGCCCTGATGCGCGCCCTGTACCTGCTGTCCCGGCGGCGGTGGATCTCGTACACCTGCAGCGTGGCCTGGAGATAGGTCAGCAGGTGCGGCCACGGCACGAACGGGTGGATCAGCGTGCCGACGATCGGCGTGCGCCCGATGCCGCCGCCGACCCGCACGCTGAATCCCGTCTGTCCTTCGCGTTCGACCGCCTGCAAGCCGATGTCGTGGGGGTCGACCGCCGCCCGATCGGTGCGCGCGCCGCTCACCGCGATCCTGAACTTCCGCGGCAGGAAGGCAAGTTCGGGATGCCGCAGCCACCATTRCCGGATCAGCTCGCACCACACCAGGGGATCGATCAGCTCGTCGGGCGCGACGCCCGCGAAGCGATCCGCCGCCGCGTGGCGCATGCCGTTGCCGGGAGGCGGCAGCGCATGCATCCGGACCGTCGACAGTTCCGCGAGGAGGGTCGGTACATCCTCCAGCCGCGGCCACTGGAACTCGACGCTCTGTCGCGTGCTGAAGTGGCCGTAGCCGCGGTCCCAGCGTCGCGCCACATGCGCCAGCATGCGAAGCTGCGTGGTGTCGAGCATCCCATGGGGGATCGCCACCCGGAGCATCGGTGCGTGGCGCTGGATGTGGAGGCCGTTCTGCAGCCGCAGGGTCCGGAAGTCCTCCTCGGCCAACTGTCCTGCGAGGAAGCGACGCGTCTGCTCGGCGAACTGCGTGACCCGTTCTTCCGCGAGCCGCCGGTCGGCTTCGTCAGGCACGTACACGGCGGCGGTTCCTGCTAGCGCTGGCCGTCGTCGACCGCGATCTGATCGGCACGCAGCCCACCCACGCGCGCGTGCACCCTGCCGCCGGTCGACATGGCGAGGGCAAAGAGGATCTCGTCGGGCCGCGGGGCATCCTGCATGCCGACTTCCACCGAGGAGAAATGGCTGCGCACATAGGCCGCGCGAATGTGATGCAGCGGAACCATGAGCCGGTAGCCTGCGTTCGCCACGGCCTTGACCGAGGGCACGATCGCCTTCGAGTGGCCGAGCGCCTCGCGCATCGCCCAGCCGCCCGCCTCGTGCCAGACCGCGCCGTGCTCCGTCTCGCCGTTCACGCCGACGATGGCGGCTTTCCCGTAGGCTTCGACGCGCGCCTTGCCGAGCGTGGTCACGAGCTCTTCCGCAAGGCTCGTTCCCAGCGGCTTCAGCGCCTCCATGAAGTCCATCAGATCGGGCTCGAAGCGGCCCGCGTACGGGTTGCGGACCACCGCGCAGGCGGTGGCCACCAGCACCGGGCGGCTGACGGGCGTTCCGCCTTCGTGAAAGATCATCTCCATGCTGAGGTTGCGTTTGCGGATGTCGATCGATGGCATGGGTTGGAACCTGGAAGTGCACGCGCCACGTGCGTCGCGAATTGGCGTGCAGCCAAGCTTAGGCGCGCGGAGTCGCCCCGAACAGCATCAGTGGCGGGGGCAGAGAGCGGATCAGCCTGGCTATGGGGTTGCGGGGCGCGCAGGTTGGCGTCGTCGGGCGTACGCCCGTAGACGACTCATCATCGACGGTCACCGCGCCGCAGCGATTTGCGCTCGCGCTCCAGCAGCCGGTTGTAGAGATCCCCGCCCGGCGCGACAAGGAATACCACCGCGCCGTGTACCAGGAGGCCCAGGCCCCAACCGAGGAGCGGATATACATACCAGTTCTGCCCGCGCGAGGTAGCCAGCAGAATGAGGAGCAGGTTCACCAGAACGAATACGAACGCATGGATGTACCAGCCCATCTTGGCGCTTGCACGACGGCGAGCAAGTCGCTCCAGATAGTCATGGTCGGCGGAGGAAACTTTCATGGTGCGACCTCATGTGGGGAAGCAGGTTCCTCAAGTGGAACAGGTTTCGGCATCGCTTGGTTCCACGCTCGCGGGCGAGTACTTCACGTTTCCTGGATGTTCCTCGAAGCCCTCGCAGGCACATTCGGAGGCAGCATTGGTTTTTCTGTGGCAAGCCTATTCGACGATGCGGCAGGGTTCGAGGCGCATGGCGAAAGCGTATCGGGCGGCACGGCTCAGGTCTTCCGCAGATCGTCGGGGTGACGGCTGACGAAGCGAGCTCGCAGGATGCCCGTGAACCACCAGACTGCAGCCGCGTTGGCGAACAAGGCAAGAATGACGATGACCGCCGCACGATCCGCGAACCCTTGGCTCAGGTCGAGAAGGAGAAGGGCGAGCGACCAAGGGAGGGCACACAGAATTGCGACCACGAGGAGAAGGCTCTGCTCGCTCGGTCGCAGCGTCGCATCGGCCAGTATCACTGCGAGCGCAGACCATGCGCTTGGCAACCACCAGGCGTAGCGATACAGGGGCGGAAGTCGATGGGTGGTCATGGCAGAAATTGTGCAGCGCCTGCCGTGGCCATACCCGAGAAATTTCACACGCAAGGCACATGCTTCGCGACCTTGTYGCGCGCCGCCCACACGAGTCGGATGCGCGGTTGACCTAAGCTCGAACGAACGCGAAGCTGTTGGTCCTACTGGTTCATTTCCAGGGCTGGGCCGGGGTCGGCGACGGCCCCGACGGTGCCTAAGTCCGAGCCTTTGACCGGACGACCTCCACCGGTCCGATCCCGGAGTAGACGGTCTCGCCAGTCTTGAGCGCGGTGACGGTCCAGCGCTCGCCGGGCGTCACCTTGTAGTCGCCTGGTTCGAGAGCGAGCTCGCTTTCCTCATAGACGCCGGGGCCGAGCCAGGAGGGCATGCGCAGCAGAGTCGGCGGGTGGGCGAAGAGGTCGTGGTTGTCCATATGGAGAGATCGTACTGTGCCAAACGACCGACGGGCACCCGAGGCGGGGGCAAAAGAATGCCCAGCGCGTAGGCTGGGCAAGAAACTCGCCTCAGGGAGGACGAGGGAGGAGAAAAGGGTTCCATGAACCGTCGCAGGGCGAGCAGGAGGCCCAGCGGTGTTGCGCCGCCGGGCCTGGACTTCCTTTCATGCTGCGGATGCCTACCAGAGGCCACGCCTGCCTTTAGAGGCGCACAGGAAGTCCAACTGGATCACTGTACGCCTTGGGGCCGGGCGTGAGGCGCAAAAATCCGCTCGTCGTGGAATCGATTCGTTTCAGCGACCACAAAGTGTTTGGCAGTATCGGCAAGCGTGGGTGACCCCAGGTACCAGGCGAACCCCGCTCCCGCCGCCGCGCCCAGGGCGTGACTGCCCCAGATCCCGAGCACGAAGCAGAGCCACCCAATAGCTCGACCGCACAGCTCAACGGCGTTCAAGCGAAAGCCCGCCTTCGCGTTGACGCCTCCGCCTCGTGTAGATAGGTCGTAAATCCATCCTTGGCCGGCGGAACGGAATTCAGCAGCATGACTGCGCTGACCTGTCCACGATGACCTGTTCCGTGCGTGACAATATGCATGAGCATTTCCTCGCGGGACATACGCCCCTTTGCGCCGTCAGTGAACGTGAAGTCGATTCGTTCGGCCAATTGGTCGGGATCGAGCGTCGACACATAGTCGATGTATTCCTGATCGCTTCTTCTGAGATCAGCGGATAGATCTTCCAGCGTTGGCATCTTGCTCAAGTTGGCCGATGTGTACGCGTGAGCTTCTCGCCTGATGTGCGCGKCGAATATGCGGTCGACCACATAGGTGTGGCTCAAGGCCTTGATGGCCAATGCGGTGATCGGGGAGCTCTCCCCAAGCCGGGCCAGCGCCGTCAATAGCTGGCCGTTCGCCCAAGCTTTGTATCTGAAGAGGTGGTGCATTGTGTCGTCCATGTCATGGTCTCCTGAGCGGTTCACGCGCGACAGGTCTTACATGAAAGAAGTTGCGCCGCCTGTTCGCGAGTGCTCAGAATATGAGCGATCATTCGCTTTTGCTACTCGCATTGACGACATCAAGAAATGGCGAGAAAACCCATCACCAGGCCCAGGAAAATCGCCTCCCAGGGGCGTTCGCGCGCGACTGTGGACGCCCTGATCGAGGCAACCGCTCGCATTCTGGTCAAGGACGGCTTCGACAAGGCCAGCACCAACCGCATCGCGGAAGTCTCGGGAGTCAGCATCGGCTCGCTCTATCAGTATTTCCCTGGCAAGGAGGCACTCGTCGCCGCCGTGATCGAGCGCCACCAACAGCAGATCATGCAGACGGTTCGGAACGAGTTGACGCAGGCCTCGACCCAACCGCTGKACAAGGCAATGCGCACATTCGTCGCTGTCGCGGTAGCAGCGCACCGTCTCGATCCCCAACTGCATCGAGTGCTAGCCGAGCAGATCCCGCGCGTGGGAAAGCTCGAGAAGCTGGAAACCTTCAGTCGTGAAAATTTCAGTCTGTTCAGGGCCTATCTCGAAGGAGTTCGGGACGAACTCGCTGTCGATGACCTGGAACTCGCATCATTTGTATGTGTCACCACCATCGAGGCGTTGACGCATAACGCGGTGCTGCACCATTCCAAAGTGCTGACGGACGATCGGATGGAAGCGCTCATCGACGAAGGGGCGCGCCTCGTGACCGGCTATCTGAAAGGCTAGTGCGAGCGTTGCGGTGGATACTCAGGGAAAAACGGCTTGCCGGCCCCGCGACGTCCGCGCGCACTTGCCGAGACGCGCTGCTTCAACTCCATCGATGGAACGCCCTATTTCGCTCGACCAGCTCGACTTCCGGTTGCTCAATGTCTTCGTGGCCATCTTTCGCGAGGGGCATGTCGGGCGTGCCGCGGATGCCCTGGGCATGTCCCAGCCAGTCGTGTCGACGCAACTGGCCCGCCTGCGGCRCATCGCCGGAGATCCGCTGTTCGTGCGGAGCGCGCGCGGCATGCAGCCCAGCGCGCTGGCGCTGCGATGGTCGGGCCCCGTCGCCTCGGCGCTGCAAGCCCTGGAGCGGGCGCTCAACGCACCGTCGGTGTTCGATGCCGCGCAGTCGCAACGGACTTTCGTCGTCTACATGACGGATGTGGGCCAGACCCTCATGCTGAATCGGCTGATATCTCGGCTCGAGAACATTGCGCCGGGCGTGCGGCTGCGCGTGGTCGGCGCATGGCAGGGCGCCCTGGTGGACCGCCTCAACGACGGCAGCATCGACATCGCGTTTGGATGGATTCCCCAGCTCAAGGCGCTCAAGTCGAGTTCACCGCTGTTCAAGGACCGGTATGTGGGCGTGCACGATGCGTCGGCCACGCTGCACCCCGCGGCCGCCCAGCGGCGCTTTGCCCTCGCGGACATCCCCGGCTCCGCCCACCAGGTCGTGGTCGAGCGGTTTCGCGCAAAGGGGCTGGATGCGACCGTGACCGCGCCGAATTTCTTCATGCTGCCGGAGCTCCTCGCGGGGACCTCCCTCGTCGCGGTGGTTCCCGAGCGCCTGGTGGCACTGTTGAACCAACAGCGCGTGGTGCCGCTGTGCACCGTCGAGCTGCCCGTGAAGCTCCCCGCGATTGCGATCCAGGTGCATTGGTCGACCGGGACGTGGCGCGACGAAGGGGTCGATTGGTTGCGCGACCAGGTCGTTGCAGCGGCAGGCGACCTCCCCGCGCTCGGCCCGCCACATCCGCCAGGATGCCCGCGACCGCGCGTGCCAGGAGCACGCCGAGCAGCAGCCCGCTCATCATCGTTCCGACGATCTTTCCGCGCTCGTGCGGCGCGGCCAGCAGGGCGGCGAAGGGCAGCAGAATCTGCGCCACGACCGACGAGATGCCCGCCACGGCCGTGCCCAGGAGAACCAGCGCGACGTGCCCCGCCGTTGCCGTGAGCGCCAATCCTGCGGCCGTCATGAGCATCTTGAGGACGATCAGCCGGCGGCGTTCGGCGATGTCGCCCAACGGAACAATCAATAGCAGGCCGAGGGCGTAGCTCAGCTGGGCAGCGGTGGCGATGCCGCCGGCCCCAGTGGTCGAGAGATCGAACTCCGAACCGATCCGATGCAGCAGCGGCTGGGCGTAGTAGTTGCTCGCGACGGAAAGGCCGATGGTGCTGGCCAACAGCAGCACGAGCCATGGACTCAGGGGAGAAGATGCAGTCGCTGTGTCAGGCGGTCGGGGCGGAGTGGTCATTCGTGGGCTCGCTGGAAATGCCCAATCTATGCGTCCACCACCGGGGGATCAATTCGGGAAGCGTGATCTTCGTTATCCGCAAATGCAGATCATCGTCCGGGCAGAGCGCATGCCGCCGCTGAGCGGCGGCATGGCTCCGAACGTCAGCTGTGCACGTGCTGCGCAGCGCCGTCGCGCGTGGCCATCTCGAGCATGCTGCGACCGTCGAGAATGCCGACGATGTTGCCGTCTTCGCCCAGGCCGGCGATGGCGCCCTCGAACACGCAGAAGAGCACGCAGCCGCCGTCGGAGCGCGGCTGATGGATGTCGCCGGCGGGCTCGTACATGTAGTCGCCCGGGCGGCCGATGTCGTTGCGTTCGTAGTAGATGTCGCCCTCGAGCACGATCACTTCGATGGCGCCGAGGTGATGGTGGACCGGTGCCTCGGTGCCGGGTTCGACCTTCAGCAGGCAGGTGAAACCGCCGCTGCGCCGGTTGATGCTCAGCAGCTTGTAGGCAACGCCCGGCATGACCCACGGCTTCCACGGATAGCTTTCGAGCTTCTGGAAATGCGGATAGGGCAACGTGATGCGCGCGTGGGCGGCGCTGGCGGGCGGCGTGGCTTTCAAGGCGGTCAGGGTCATGGTGTCTCCGTGGGGTGATGCGGCCGGGATCGGCCTGCGCAGCCAGTCTAGGAGCAGCTACTCACACCAGGGCATGTCTGCCCGAACGAAGCACGGGATGTCGAAAGTGGCGCGCTTTTGCGCAAGTCGCCGCGCTGCTCAGCGCATGCGGCGGTAGGCGCTGGGTGCCACGCCGAGGAACGCACGAAAGCGCGTCGAGAAGTAGGCGGGGCTGCCAAAGCCCATGCGCCGGGCCACGGTCTCGACGGGCAGGTCGCCGGTGCGCAGCAGTTCGGCGGCGCCCTCCAGGCGGCGACGCAGCAGGTACTGGTAGGGCGCCATGCCGCTGGCCGCCTTGAAGCTGCGGATGAAGTGGTCCTGCGAGAGGTGCACCAGCCCTGCCAGATCGGCCAGACCCAGCGGCGTGGCGAGGTGCGCGTCGATGTGCTCGGTCACCCGGCGCAACTGCTGCGGCGTCAGGGCCGGATGCAGGCGCGCGCCCTCCATGCGCAGCAGCGCACCGCGCCCCGGCGCAGAGTGGCGCCGCACGAGGTGATGGGCCAGCAGGTGCTGGCTCTGCGAGAGCAGCAACGAATCGGGGCTCAAGGGATCGGTGCCGTACAACTCCACCTCACTCACCAGCATCTGGAAGAAGCCTTGCAGCCAAGGGTCGCGGATCGCGAAGAAGGGGTCGATCTCTACCGTCGGCCCGAGGTTTTCCTCGGCCGCGACACGCGCGATCAGTGCTTGCCCGATGTAGAGGTGCACCACGCCGCAGCGCCCGCCGATTTCCCATTCGGTGCCGTCGCACGGGATGAAGCTCACGGTGCCCAGTCGTGAACGCGAGGCGACGAGCTTTCCGCGTTCGTACTTGCGCACCGCCGTGCTGCCGTTCTCGTGCAGCACCAGCACGTGATGCGCCGCGCCGTGGAAGGGGAGCCAGCACGCTTCCTGCTGCCAGCGGGCGGCGAACAGCTGGTCGCCCCCTGTCACGAGATAGCGCGGGCGCGCGCCGGTGCCCGCAGCGATGATGTCCGGTGCGAAATGTGATGCGAAGTGCGATGCGGCCGGCGCGATCGCGTTCATCGGAGTCTCCTCTCGTGTCCGCCCGGCGCGCGGTGCGCGCGCCGCGTGCAGGCCGCCATGGTAAGGCCGCAGGCACGGTGCCCGATGCGGGGTTTCCGGGGGTTCCTGGCTGTGCCGCGCACCAGGGTAGGGGTCACAGGGCACTCAGCCAACAACCGCGACCTGCGCGTGGACGCGAAACGGGCTGTGTCGCGGAGGGTGGCCGCGCAGAAACCGCGGGTGACGCGCAGCAAGACATAGATTCCAAGCAACGGACCTCCGCCCGCAGGATTCCCTGCACTCAGTTTCTGATCTGGCCGGGATACGCAACTACCGGGGTGAGCCGTCAAGGGTCTTCGCGCAGACAAGGTGCCAATCAACGGCGTCCATTGGCATCGCCAACGCCCAATTCATCTTGCCCGAAAACGATGGATGCGCGGCAAAGCCGAAAAACTGAGACGGCTTCCTCGGGAGCCCTTTGCTTTGCGCCAAACGAACGCCGCCGGTCAGCAAGTTCGCATCGCGCCAGTACCTGGAATTCATCAGGCTCTTGAATTCGTCGAAACTAGAGGCAGCATAGTGAACACCACCCACCAAGACGTCCAATTTCTCGACATTGCCAAGGGGCCTCTGAAAGAAAAGGTCTCCAAACGCCGAAGCGCCGATGGGGACAACGGAACCAGAAACGGTCTTGGGCCACAGGCCAAGCAAGCGCTCAAAGTCCAGGTGAGACGCATCCGTAAAGAGGTCGGTCCATGAAAGTTGACTCATTGGTGTGTATCGCGAACGTTTGGCTCAGCGCTCACGTGCTAGGGCCGAATCGAAAGCGATGATATGGGGTGCTTGCCCGTCGAACACCAAGGCATATGGGATAGCTCTTGCAGCCGGGGCAGACCGACGCCTGAAGCCGTCGGCCGCCCGGACGTGCTGGCCCCGACGGCTCTCCGGCCGAATGCGCGATCTGAGTCATAGGTCGGCGCACGGCGAAGGACTGCAACCGCTGCGGAGCAGCCGGTCGGCTCGCGCTGGAGATCAGCAGGACCGGGCCCGGAACGCTAGTTCGGCGTTTGGAAGAGCGGACCTTCGAGCGAGCATCGACATAGCGCCGGGCGCGCTTCGATAGTTTCGGCCCAGCTTCGCTCGGCCATGTCGGCTGTACCTTGGAACCGGTCGTCTGGCCGAGATCTCCGGAGGGCGCTAAGCGGGCTTCGTCACGCT
The DNA here is from genome assembly GCF_056405335.1 of Variovorax sp. P1_H12_2. NCBI lineage: Bacteria > Pseudomonadati > Pseudomonadota > Betaproteobacteria > Burkholderiales > Comamonadaceae > Variovorax > Variovorax sp. P1_H12_2. The sequence continues at coordinate 11,699 of NZ_JBFUCI010000053.1, read as the reverse complement.
CGAAAGCCGCCGTTAGCCCTGTCTCCAACTCGGAGGGATCAGCGCAAGCGCGTGCGGGTCGGAAAGCGCGTACTGCCGCACATAAGGCTCACGGTCGAAAATCTTGGCGTGGACCGTCGGATCGATCCTGGGCTTGCGCAAGTCTTGCTTGCCGAGGAACGTCTTGACGCTCTCCATCGAGTCCCACAGCGCCAGGATAACCACCTCGACCGTTCCGTCCGCCTGATCGCGAAACAGCACCGTCGACCGTAGATTGCCCGGGCTTTCGATCAATTCCCTGAGCGTGTTTGCTTCGAGGAACTCGCGACATTCATCGCGCAGCGAGGACAGGATCCAGAAGCCGTAGGTGCGCAGGATCGTTTCGGTATTGCGCTTGGTCATGTTGGCTTTGAGAAAGTACGTTGATGCTATCGGCAACGGGCGGCGAAATCGCCTCGCGAGCAGCCGAGTCCCGTCACAAATCCCAGGCGAACGCGAAATATCACGCCTTTTGCCTTCCGCATGCCAAGCAGCAGTCAAGGCGCGAGCAAGGGAAATTTGCAGGCGGAAGCCCTGCAACGAAGGCCGAAAGCTCGAAAAGCAGTGGATGAACTCTTAAGGATTCTCGAAGGCGCGCTTCTGGTCGACTGGCCCTATCAGGACGAAATCGCGTGCCGTCACAACCCGTCCGCGCTGGACCGCGCCCCCCTGCGCAGATGCGCCAAGCTTCCGCCGCCCAGATCGCCAGGGTTTCAACACAACTCGATGGTCTGGCGCAGCAATCCTGATTGCTCGGCACTCGGCCCGACGAGGATCTCGACTTCGCCCGCCTCGAACAAGGGCTGCAGGTCCGGCCCGAGGTAGCGCAACTCGGCCGCCGGCAGCTCCAGGTTCACCGAGCCGGCAAAGCCCGGCATCAATCGCAGCTTCGCGTAGCCCTTGAGTTCCAGCAACGGCCGGGTGACACGGCTTAGCTTGCCGCGAACGAACAGGAAGACAGTCTCTTCAGCCTCGCGCGCGCCAACGTTACGCAGTCTGACGCTGATCTTCAGCGCGTCCTGCTCGCACACGCGCCGCGGCTCGACCTGAAGCTCGTCGTAGAAAAACCGGCCGTAGGTCAAGCCGTGACCGAAGGCATACAGCGGCGTATTTTCGACGTCCTGGTACTTGCTCGTGTAGTAGTCGGCGGGATTCATCGGCCGGCCGCTGGGACGCTGGCCGAAGTAGATCGGCAGCTGTCCGACGGCGCGCGGCCAGCTCATCGGCGTGCGACCGCCAGGCGTTACCCGGCCCGTGACCACGTCGGCGATCGCGTGGCCGGCTTCGACGCCGAGGAACCACGCAGCCAGCAGCGCATCGGCGTGCTCGGACAGCCAGGGGACGACGAGCGGGCGGCCCGAGAACAAGATCGCGACGACGGGGATGCCGAGCGCGTGTGCACGTGCCGTCACCGCTTCGGCCAGAGCCTGCTGTCGACCGGGAAGCGCGGGCGTGGCGCGGCTGGCCGCCTCGCCGCTCATCGAGGCACGCTCGCCCAGGCACAGCAGGACGGCGTCGACGCCGTCGCACAGCGCGACGGCAGCTTCGATGCCACCGTCGTCGATGCCCTCGATGGCGACGCCGGGTGCATGGCGTATGTCGGTCTGCGGCAGCGCGGCGCGCAAGCCGGCAAGCACGCTGACGGCCGGCTCGTGTTCGCCGGCACCCCACCACGGGCCTTTCATCTCGGTGCTTGCGTCGGCCAGCGGGCCGATGACACACAGTGCCTTCGCCGCAGCAGGCAAGGGCAGGGTGTCCCGCTCGTTCTTCAGCATGACGACGGCCCTGCGCCCGACGTCGCGCGCCAGCTTGTGCCGCTCGGCGACAACCGCCGCGAGTTCCGGTGTCGCGCCGCGACGGTAGGGGTCGTCGAACAGGCCGAGCTGCTCCTTGAGTCGCAACACGCGGCGCACGCTCGCGTCGATCTCTTCGATCGTCACCCGTCCCCGCTCGAGCGCGATCGGCAGACCCTTGCGATACGCGTCGGCCATCATGTCGATGTCGACGCCGGCCTTGAGCGCCAGTACCGCGGCATCGACGAGATCGGCCGCGACGCCGTGCTTGATCAATTCCGCGATCGCGTTGTAGTCGCTGACGATGACGCCGTCGAAGCCCATCTCGCCGCGCAGCCAGTCGCGCAGCAAGGGGATGTGCGCCGTCATCGGCACGCCGTTGAGATCGGTAAAGGCGGGCATCAGCGTCGCGACGCCGGCGCGGACCGCTGCTGCGAAGCCCGGCAGATGCACCTCGCGCAAGGTGCGCTCGGAGATGTCCACGGCGGCGTACTCCCGCCCCGCGGTGACTGCGCCGTACGCGACGAAATGCTTCGCACAGGCGGCCAGCGATTCGGCCGATGACAGATCGGCCCCCTGGAAACCGCGCACCTTGGCCTGCGCGATGCGTGCGTTCAGCCAAGGGTCTTCGCCGGGTCCTTCCGCGGTGCGGCCCCAGCGGGGATCGCGCGATACATCGAGCATCGGCGCGAAAGTCATCGCCAGGCCTTCGGCAGCGCCTTCGCGCGCGGCCTCCCGCGCCGTGCGCTCCCAGAGGTCTTCGTCGAAGGTGCCGGCCTCCGCAAGCGGGATCGGAAAGAGCGTGCGATGGCCATGAATGATGTCCAGGCCGATCAGCAGCGGAATGCCGAGCCGTGACTTCTCGACGGCCAGTCGCTGCATCTCGCGCGTGGGGCCGGCGCCGACCATGTTCAGCAGATTGCCGACGGTGCCGTCGATGATCGACTGCGTGGAGTCCCCCGCGAGCACCGGCCCGGTGACGGTGTAGCTGGAGGCAGTCATCGTCAGTTGACCCAGCTTTTCGGCTAGTGTCATCCGGGCCATGAGGGTATCGATGCGACTCATCAGGGATTTGGAATAGAACCCAAGGGGGCCTAATGATGGCATGCTGCGGGGGGGCATCGGCCGCGTGGCGCCGATGAGTCCGTGAAACCAAACGTGACACCCAGGACGACAACGAAAGGAGCCGTTCGTGTTGAAGGATGACAGGAACCCGAGGGCACTGGCAGCCCTGCCCGATGAAGCCTTGATCGACGCCGTGCAGCGGCAGACCTTCCGCTATTTCTGGGACGGTGCGGATGCCGCCAGCGGCCTGGCGCTCGACCGTCGCACGCTCGTCGGCCCCACAGGCGAAGATCTGGCCGACGACAGGGTCGCGATCGGCGGCACGGGCTTCGGCATCATGGCCTTGATCGTCGCGGTGGAGCGCGGCTGGGTCACGCGGGACGCAGCGCTGGAGCGCCTGGGGCGCATGCGGGACGCCCTCTTGCGCGCCAAGCGCTACCACGGCGCCTTCCCGCACTTCATGGACGGGGCGAGCGGCGCGACGATCCCGATGAGCCCCAAGGACGACGCGGGCGATCTGGTCGAGACCTCGTTCCTCTGCATGGGCCTACTCTGTGCGCGCCAGTATTTCAGCGAGGACACGACCGCGGCGCGCCGGTTGCGCAGCGACATCGACACGCTGTGGCACGACGTCGAATGGAACTGGTTCACCCAGGGCGGACGGGACGTCCTGTATTGGCACTGGAGCCCGAACCACGGCTGGGCGATGAACCATGAAGTGCGCGGCTGGAACGAGTGCCTCATCACCTACCTGATGGCCGCGGCCTCGCCGCGCCATGCGATCGATCCGCGGGTCTACCACCGAGGCTTCGCGGCGGGGCCCGGCTTTCTCAACGGCCAGTCGTACTACGGCGTCGAGTTGCCGCTGGGCATGCCGTACGGCGGCCCGCTGTTCTTCACGCACTACTCGTTCTGCGGACTCGATCCGCACGGCCTGAAGGATCGCTACGCCGACTACTGGGATCTCAACTGCCGCCACCTGCGGATCAACCGCGCGCATTGTGTCGCCAATCCACAGGGCTACAAGGGCTACGGCGAATCTTGCTGGGGCCTGACCGCCAGCGACGACCCCGACGGCTACCTCGCGCACGCGCCGGACACCGACAACGGCACCATCTCGCCGACGGCGGCGCTGTCCAGCCTGCCGTATGCGCCCGCCGAGGTGATGCGGGTGCTGCGGCATTTCCTCACGGTGCATGGCGCGCGACTGTGGAGAGACTACGGCTTCGTCGATGCGTTCTGCGAGGGGCGAGGCTGGTTCGCAAACACCTTTCTTGCCATCGACCAGGGCCCGATCGTCGTGATGATGGAGAACCATCGGACGGGCCTTCTGTGGAAACTGTTCATGAGCGTGCCCGAAGTGCAGGCCGGGCTGCGCGCCTTGGACTTCAGCAGCCCGCATCTCGGGTCGCCTGCACCGTGACCTTCAGCGTGGCGAGCCAGCAAGACCCGGCTTTCGAGTCCTGGCTCGAAACACAGCTGTCCCATTCGGCGAGCGCGATGCTGTCAAGTATCTCGCCGGTGTCGATCGTCAAGCAGCGCCCAGGCTTCGGTCAGACCATACGGCCGATCGCCGGCGCCATCGTCGCCTCGCCCGTACTCGGCGGCTACGACCCGGACCCGGACTACTTCTTTCATTGGTTCCGCGACTCGGCCGTCGTCATCGATGCACTGCGCCTGCTCTACGTCGATCGACGCGTCGGCGACGAAGCCCTGCAGCATCTGCGCGATTTCACCCGCTTCAGCCTTGCCGTGAACGGACTCGACGGCCGCGCGGTTGCCGCGGTGCCCGACCGCAGAGCGCGCGTGGCCCCCGAATTCCTGCAGTTTCTGCGCGAGGACCATGACCTCGCGAGCGCCCACGGCGATGCCGTCGTCGCCGAAACGAGGGTGAACCCCGACGGTACCCTCGATGTCCTCCGATGGGCGCGCCCCCAGCACGACGGGCCGCCATTGCGCGCGATGGCGCTGCTGCGCTGGGCGGCCGGCGGGCACCTCGACGCGGCCCTGCTGGCGGAGGTCACGCCGCTGATCCGTTTCGACATCGACTTCACGCTGCGTCACTGGCGCGAGCCGTCATACGACATCTGGGAGGAGGAACTCGGCCACCACTACTACACACTGCGCGTCGCAGGGGCCGCGCTGGCCGAAGGCGCGGCATGGCTGGAGGGCTTGGGCGACACGGCGCAGGCGCAGCGCTGCCGGGAGGAGTCGCGGGCCGTGCGGCGCCTGCTCGACGACTACTGGGTAGACGAACGAGACGAACGAGACGAACGGTCAGACGATCGCGACTCGACGCGCGGCTACTACCGTTCACGCGTGTTGGCGGACGGCCGGCCGAGTCCGAAGGCGCTGGACATCGCGGTGATCCTGTCGGCGATCCACAGCCTCGGCACCGAGGCCGCGCATGGACCGGCCGATCCGCGCATGCAGGCCACGCTGGCGCGACTCGACGCGCTGTTCGATGCGGCCTATCCAATCAACCACGGCCGTGCCGCAGGCCGTGGCGCGGCGATGGGTCGGTACGCCGGCGACGTGTACTACTCGGGCGGCGCGTACTACTTCTCGACGCTCGGCGCCGCCGAGTTCTGTTTCCGCGCCGCGGCGATGGGCGGCGATGCGCGCCATTGGCTCGAGCGCGGTGACGCCTATCTCGCCACCGTACGTGCGTACACGCCGGCCGGTGGTGACCTGTCGGAACAGTTCGACCAGTGCAGCGGCGCGCAGACCTCGGCGAAGCAACTGGCCTGGAGCCACGCCGCGTTCATTTCGTGTGTCTCGGCGCGCCGCATCGCGGCCGCCGCTTGTCAGGCGCCGCGGTGGCGATGAGCGCGAGGCCAGAGAACCGTGTCGAGCCGGCTGCAAGGACCGGTTTCTTCCGTCAGGTCAGCGAGTTGCTCGGCGCCTTGCGAGTGTCCCCGGTCGCGAAAACGCTTGTCGCGCTGATGGGCGCGATCGTCGTGGTCGTCGCGCTCACGGCGTATGGGCAGATCGAGCTCAATAGCTGGAACAAGCCGTTCTACGATGCGATCTCGCGTCGCGACCTGAGCGAATTCGTCGTGCAGGTAGGCGTCTTCGCGGTCATTGCGGGCGTGCTGCTGGTCTTGAACGTCGCGCAGAGGTGGCTGGGCGAAACCTTGCAGCTGAAGCTGCGCGAGGCCGTGGTCAATGACCTCGTGGGGCTGTGGCTGCAGCCGCGCCGGGCGTTCTGGCTCCAGGCCAGCGGCCCGATGGGGACCCATCCGGATCAGCGCATGCACGAAGACACGCTGAAGCTGTGCGATCTGTCGGTCGCCCTCGGCGTGGGTCTGTTGCAGGCAGCGATGCTGTTCGGCAGCTTTGCGAGCGTGCTGTGGGTCCTCTCCAAGGACTTCAGCCTCTTCTTCGACGGCAAGGACCATGTGTTGCCGGGCTTCATGTTGTGGGCGGCGATTGCCTATGCGGTCGCCGGCTCGCTGGTCACCTACTGGGTCGGCAACGGCCTGATCTCGCGCAACGCCGAGCGCTACGCGCGTGAAGGCGAATTGCGCTTCTCGCTGACGCGCATCAACGAGCATCTCGACGGCATCTCCCTGGCTGGTGGCGAGGCCGACGAGAAGCGTCGCGTCGCCATGCATTTCGGCGACGTCTTGCGCGCCACATCGCGCGTGGTGCTCGGGCTGACCAACCTGACCTGGGTCACCGCGGGCTTCGGCTGGGTCACCATCATCGCGCCGACGCTGGTGGCCGCACCCCTCTACTTCTCGGGGAAGGTTTCGTTCGGTGGCTTGATGATGGCTGCCGCGGCCTTCACGCAGGCGCAGTCGTCGCTGCGCTGGTTCGTCGACAACTTCAGCATCATTGCCGACTGGCGCGCCACGCTGCTGCGTGTCGCCGACCTGCGTCGGATGCTGGCGTCCGATCTGGAGGCACAAGCAGGCGGCAGTCGCATCGCCTATGAGGAGAGCGAAGCCGGGGCGCTCGCGATCGAAGCGCTCGGGGTTCGCTCCTGGACCGGCCACGATCGGCTGGACACCCCGGGTCTCGTCGTGCACCGCGGTCAGCGCGTCTTGATCCTCGGCACACCGGGCACCGAGAAGACCTTGCTGTTCCGGGCGCTCGCGGGCCTCTGGCCCTGGGGCTCCGGCACCGTGCGCCGGCCCGTCGGCGAGACGATCCACTACATGCCGCGCGGCACGCCCTACATTCCCCGCGGCACGCTGGCCGAAGTGCTGTCGTATGCGATGGAACCGTCGAGCTACCCGAGAGAAGCCATGGTGGCCGCACTGGCGAGTGTGGGCCTCCAGCGATTGGAAGAATTGCTGAACAAGACGGGTCGCTGGGAGAGCGAGCTCAGCATGGACGAGCAGTTGCGGCTGGGCTTCGCCCGCGTGGTGCTGCAGGCACCGCCCTGGCTGGTGATGGACGAAGCCTTCGGCGCGTTCGACGACGACACGCTCGAACTCATCATCGACGTGCTGGGCAAGCTCACGCACACGGGCATCATCCACATAGGCTCGGCCGGAGAGGCGCACGACCGGCTGTTCACGCAGGTGGTGCATCTGGTCAAAGCGCCGAACGCCGTGCCCGAGGAGCAGCGACCATGAGACACCCCGAGTCAACCGTCAGTCGTGCGCGTCGCGCCCTCATGCGGCTGATTCTTGCGCTGCCCGCGTGGGCCTGGGCGGCGGATTTCGGTTTCCGACCACCGCGCGATCCTGACGATGCCACCGCGGCGGACCTGATGCGAGATCTGGCCCAGCGCATCTTGCCGGTGTACCAGGAGGCGGACACCGATGTCTTCCTGGCCAACGTGACCGCGTTGCAGATCGTCAGCGGCGCCTACCGCGCGGCCTCCGACAGCAGCCGGTCCCTGCGCAACCGCCGCCAGGGCAAGCCATTCGACGACCTGGTCCAGCGTGCGATCCTCGACGGCATCTATGCGCGTGCGCGCGCGATCGAAGCGGACGAGCGCCTCGGCTTCGCCGAAGCCTACGCGCGCTCGTTCCAGGAGCTGGTGTCGCCGCTCGACAACGCGCAAGCCCAGGCCATCATGGCGCGGCTCGAAACCCCGCTGGCGGTGTATAGAGAGCCGCTGCGTCAAGCTTTCGATCTCTGGCGCGCGAAGGGCAGCCTCCCGGAGGCCGATGCTCTGGCGCTCGTGCGAACCTGGCTTTCGTACCAGTCGCGTCGCAGCTTCGGTGCACTGCTGCCCGAATTGTTCGCGGCGGAAAACCGCAACCGCTACGTGGCGGAGGCTGACGTCAGGATTCCCGTGCGCGCGGGTGTCATCCATGCGAGCCTGGTTCGGCCCGGCCGCACGAATGGCGCCCTGCCGACGCTGCTGCGCTTCACGCTCGATCCCGCCGAGGACGACGCCCAGCGCAGCGCCGTCAAAGGCTACGTCGGCGTCACCGCGTACGTGCGCGGACGCACGCCCGACGGCAAGGGCGCCGTGTGGCCGTTCGTTCGCGACGGCGAAGACGCCGCCGCCGTCATCGACTGGATTGCCCGGCAGGCGTGGAGCGACGGCCGCGTCTGCATGCTCGGCGACGGCTACTCCGGCTACGCCGCCTGGGCCGCCGCCCGCAGGAGACCGGCGGCACTCAAGGCCATCGCCACGATCGCGCCGATGGCGCCGGGCATCGACTTCCCAATGGCCGGACAAATCTTCCGCAACGCCATGGTCCGCTGGGCGCAGGAGCACGCGAATGGCGAGCCCCTGCGGGCCGACGTCGACGCCGACCCGGACACGATATGGCAGGCACTCGACGCGCGCTGGCATCGTGGCGATCGCCCCTACTGGGACGTGGACCGCGTCCTGCTGGGCAGGCGCAGCAGGCTGATCCGAACCTGGCTGACGCACCCAAGTCACGATCGCTACTGGCAGAAGTTCCTGCCGTCGGCGGAGCAGTTCGCGCGAATCGACATCCCGGTGCTCAGCTTCGCCGGCTACTACGGCGCAGACGCCGGCGCGCTCTACTTCCACCACGAGCATCGTCGCAACCGGCCGCAGGCCGACACGACGCTGCTTCTCGGCCCCTACGACGCGGTCTCGATCCGGCTCGGCACGGCGGCAACGCTGCGCGGCTACACGCTTGACCCCGTCGCACGCGTCGACCTGCCCGAGTTGCGCTACCAATGGCTCGACCACATCCTGAAGGGCACGAACAAGCCTTCTCTGCTGATGGATCGCGTCAACTACCAGGTGATGGGCGCGGATCAGTGGCGCCATGTGCCGACGCTGGACGCGCCGCAGCGTACCCGGCTGCGCCTTTACCTCGACACCCGCGAGCGCGACGACCCGCACCGCCTGTTGCCGTCGCCGTCCGAAGGCGGTGGCAGCGCGCGGCTCTCGGTCGATCTCGCCGATCGACGTGACGTGCGCATCCCGTGGCCGGACGCGCTGCGCGTGAAGCAACTTCCGACGCGCAACAGCATCAGCTTTGTCAGTGATCCGCTCTCGGAGGACACCGAGATCGTCGGCAGCCTGCGCGGCGTGTTCGACATCACGCCCTCGCGGCAGGACGTGGACTTCAACATCTCGCTGTACGAGCAGACGGAAAGCGGCGAATACCAACTGCTGTTCGATCCCTACGACTTCCGCGCCAGCTACGCAGGCCATCGCGTGCGTCGCCGGCTTCTTCGGGCCGGCGAGCGTCAGCTGCTTGCGTTCACCGCCGAACGCGTGACGGCTTGCAGGCTTGCGGCGGGCAGCCGCATCGTGCTGCTGATCGGCCTCAACAGGCGCCCCGACCGGCAGATCAACTACGGCAGCGGCAAGGACGTGAATTCGGAAACCATTGCCGACGCAAGGTGGCCTGTGCGCGTGCGCTGGCATACGCACAGCTACGTCGAGATCCCGACCGGCAAGTCTTGATTGCTCATCGTGTCGTCGGACCTTTGTCGTTCACGGCGCCGATAATGACGCCTTCGCAGGGCGCCATCACCAGGGGCCCCTTGATGAACTCGGCGCGCGCAGGATCGGTCGATGCCAGCACGATCGGCTGGCGCGGCATCAACGCCGGCGAAATCGGCGCCGAGGTGGCGCCGAAGTTGAAGATCACCACCAGCCGCTGTCCTTCGCCGTTGCGCGCATAGGCGAGCACCTCGTCTTCGGTTTCAAGCGCTTCATAGTTGCCTCGGTTCAGCGCAGGCTGCGCGCTGCGCAACGCGATGAGGCGCCGGTAGAGCGCCAGCATCGACCCTGCGTCGTGTGATTGCGTTTCCACATTGTGCGTGGGCCAGTCGGCCGCCAAGCGCAGCCACGGCGTACCGGTCGTGAAGCCCGCATGCTCCGCGGCGCTCCACTGCATGGGCGTTCGCTCCGGGTCGCGACCCAGGCCCATGCCGGACTTGTTCTTCTCGAACGGGTCCTGCACTTCATCGGCGGGAATGGGGACGTCCGTCATGCCGATCTCGTCGCCGTAGTAGAGCGTCGGCGTGCCGCGCAGCGTGAGCAGCAGCATGGCCGCGAGCCGCGCCATCTGTGGCCCGACGCGGCTCGCAATGCGGGGTTTGTCGTGGTTGCCCAGCACCCAATTCGGCTGGGCGCCGGCGGGCAAGGCGGCTTCGTAGTCGCGCACAAGGCGGTCGATGCGCGCCGCCTGCCACTCGGTCGCGATCAGCTGAAAGTTGAAGGGCAGTTGCACGCCTTCGAGCACCCCTTCGGCGTTGAGTCCGTAGTAGGCGACCAGGCGCGTGAGCGGCAGGTAGAGCTCGCCGATCAGCACGCGTGACGAGCGTGTGTCGCTGAACGCGTCGACCACGCGGCGCATCTCGGTCACGATCGGTTGCACCTCCGGCAGGTCCGTGTTGTAGAGCATCAACCAGCGGTGAAATGGGTCCTGGCCCTCGACGAAGTCCGGATTCGGCGGGTTGTCGCGGAACTGCGCGTCCTTGATGATTTGAGAGAGTACGTCGACGCGGAATCCGTCGACGCCGCGCTGAAGCCAGAAGCGCAGCACCTCGTACATCGCGGCTCGCACGTCGGGGTTGCGCCAGTTGAGGTCGGGCTGCTCCTTCAGGAACGAATGGCAGTAGTACTGGCCGGTGGTCGGATCGAAGGCCCAGGCCGGGCCGCCGAAATTGCTGAGCCAGTTGTTGGGCGGCCCGCCGCCCGGCGCCGGGTCGCGCCAGATGTACCAGTCGCGTCGCGGATCGCTGCGTGCGCTGCGGCTCTGCACGAACCACGGATGACGGTCCGACGTGTGGTTGGGCACGAAGTCCAGGATGAGCTTGAGCTCTCTCGCATGGGCCTCCTGCACCAGCGCATCGAAGCCGTCCAGCGTGCCGAAGCGCGGATCGACGTCGCAAAAATCGGAGATGTCGTACCCGAAGTCGGCCATCGGCGAGGGATAGATCGGCGAGATCCAGACGGCATCGACGCCGAGCGAGACCAGATGATCCAGCCGGGCGCGGATTCCGTCGAGGTCTCCGATGCCATCGCCGTTGCTGTCCTGGAACGAACGCGGGTAGACCTGATAGACGATTCCGCACTTCCACCAGTCGTCGGCTGACATCTTGATCCCCTCATGCTCGGTTTCGAGAGGGTCCATTGTCTCCAGAAAGTGTGCAGGGCATCATGAGACCGGTCGTCGATCCTGAGGCCTCTTTGGCACCTGATGAACGGAGTCGGCCTCACAGCGTGAGTTCGCAGTCCGGCCCGGAAGGACCGCAACCGCTGCACACCTGCCGTACGAGGTCGAACGCGACAGACCGGACCGGACGACGCTGGACGCAGCCTCGTGTGCCGTTCAGGCTGCGACAGTCACACCGTGGCGATCGAGAACGGCCAGCAGCTTTGGAATATCGGGTGGGCCCACCGGAATCTCGTGGTCGACG
>NZ_JBFUCI010000052.1:0-21921 GCF_056405335.1 Variovorax sp. P1_H12_2 | reverse complement strand
TCGCACTGCGGTGCGAGCGCCTTCGGGCGGCCGGGCGGCGCTCAAGAAAACCTCCGCGGCGCTCATGTGCTCTTCCCCATCAGCCCGCGCGGCTTGAAGGCCAGCGCCACGACCATGATCACGAAGGTGAAGACCACGCTGTAGGTCGGCGCATAGGCCAGGCCGAACTGTTCGGCCAGGCCGATCAGCAGCGCGCCGATGGCGGCGCCCACCACGCTGCCCATGCCGCCGACGATCACCACCACCAGGGACGCCAGCAGGTAGCGCGTGTCCTCGCCGGGCGAGATCGACAGCGCGGTGCCGCCGACGACACCGGCCAGTCCGGCCAGGCCGGCGCCGATCGCGAAAGTGAGCGCGAAGACGCGTTGCACGTTGACGCCCGAGGCCGCCAGCATGGCGCGGTCGTCCACGCCGGCACGGATCATCATGCCGATGCGGGTGCGCGCGAGCAGCAGCCAGAGCCCGACGCCGATCACGATCGATGCCAGCAGCACGAACAGCCGATAGGTCGGGAATTTCGCGATCAGCGGGAGGGTGGTGGAGCCGTAGATCCACGCCGGCGGATCGAAGGTGTAGATCTCGGCGCCCCAGAGCCAGAGCATCAGGTCGGCCATCACGATCGACAGGCCGATGGTGACCAGCGTCTGCCGCAGGTCCTGGCCCTGCATGTGGCGGAACACCAGCAGCTGCATCAGCAGGCCCAGCACCGCCGCGGCAAGGAAGCCCGCCATGACCGCCAGCACCCAGGAGCCGGTGCGTTCGCCGACGAACCAGCCGACATAGGCGCCGAAGAGGTAGAGCGAGCCGTGCGCGAGGTTGACGTTGCGCATCAGGCCGAAGACCAGCGTGAAGCCGCTGGCGACCAGGAAGTACAGCGACGCGAGCGTCATCCCGTTCAGCAAGGTCTTGAAGAACAGCGTCGCGTTGTCGGCGATCGCCCAGACCGCGAAGACCGCGATCGGCACGCCGAAAAGCAACCAGAGCGCCCAGCTTTTTCGGCTCACCGAGAACCTCCGCGCAACAGCGCTTCGGTGCTCGCCTTGGGAGCGGCCCGGCGGCTCACGCGGCATGCTCCCAGGCTCGCTGCGAAGCGATCGCCGGCGCCTTGGCGAACTCGCCGTCCTTCATCACCGCGAGGATGCGCTTCGGATCGCGCAGGATCGACAGGTTGGCGAGCGGATCGCCGTCGACCAGCAGCAGGTCGGCCAGGTACCCGTCCCTGACGACGCCGAGCTCATCGGGTCTCATCATGATCTGGCCGCCGTAGAGCGTCGTCGACCGGATCGCCTCCATCGGCGTGAAGCCGAGGTACTTGACGAAGAACTCGAGGTCCCGCGCATTCTGGCAATGCGGCGTGAAGGCGAATCCGTAGTCGCCGCCCGGCAGCACGCGAATGCCGCGCCGGTGCATCTTCTGCAGCGAATCGATCGCGGCTTCCCACTCGATCTCGTAGCCCATGCCGACCGCCATGTCGTGCGTGATGCCGTAGGGCTCGGCCTCGTGCAGCATGGCATAGAGGATCGCGATGCCCGGGGCGACGAAGACGCGGTCCTTGGCGGCCTCGAGCAGGTCGAGCGCCTCGTTGTCGACGAAGCTGGCGTGGTAGATCAGGTCGATGCCGTGGCGCAGCGCCTGCTTCACGCTGTCGGAGGAGCGCGCATGCGCAATGCCGCGCTTGCCGCGGATGCGCACCTCGCGCATGGCGGCCGCGACCTCCTCGTCCGACATCCAGGTGGTCTCGGCGGGCGACTGGGGCGTGAAGTTGTCGCCCGACAGATTGATCTTGATCGAGTCGACGCCGTATTTGAGGAACAGGCGCACGGCCTTGCGCATCTCTTCGGGGCCGGAGATGTTGACGCCGAAGCTGAACTCGGGGAAGGGCAGGTGCGGCAAGGTCTCGTCGCCGAGGCCGCCCAGCACGGTGATCTCCTGGCTCGCCGCCAGGTAGCGCGGGCCGGGGATCTGCCCGGCATTGATCGCGTTGCGGATCACGACGTCGAGCCGCGGCTTGGCGCAGGCGGCGCCGACGCACGAGGTGAAGCCGGCCTCGAGGTAGCGCCGCGCGACCTTGGCGCACCACAGCACGTGCTCCTCGAGCGGCAGGGTCTGGATCTCGGCCAGCGTGGCGGCGTCGTTCCACGAGAAATGCGTGTGTGCCTCGCACATCCCGGGCATCAGCGTGGCACCGGCGCCGTCGATCACCGTCGCGCCGCCCGGCGCGATCGGCGCCGTGCTGCGGCCGACCTGGCGGATCCGGTTGCCGCGCACCAGCACGCTGCCGGAATAGGGGTTCTGCCCCGTGCCGTCGAGGATGCGGACGTTGGTGAAGACGACGTCAGCCATGCTCTTCTCCTGTCAGGCCGTGGCCCAGCGCGTGGTGCGCGCCGAGCGCACCGGCGGCGCGCGGTGGAACTCGCCGTCCTTCATGACGGCCATGATGCGGGCCTTGTCCTGCAGCACCGTGATGTCGGCGAGCGGGTCGCCGTCGATCAGCAGGATGTCGGCCAGGTAGCCTTCCCGGATGTAGCCGATGACCTTGCCCATGCGCATCATCGGACCGCCCCAGGCGGTGGCCGACAGCAGGGCTTCCATGGTGCTCATGCCGACGTGCCTGACGAAGTACTCGAGGTCCTTGGCGTTGGTGCCGTGCGGCGTCCAGGCAAAGCCGTAGTCGCCGCCGGGCAGGATGCGGATGCCTCGCTTGCGCATCGCGCGCATGCTCTCGACGGCCGCCTCGAGCTCGCGGTGGTAGCCCATCTTCCGGGTCACCTCCTCGGTCAGGCCCCACGGGCTCGCGTGGTGGCAGGTGTTGATGAGCCAGGCCAGGCCCGGCGCGATGAAGTGCTCGGTCTTGTGGGCCTCGAGCATGTCGAGCGCCTCTTCGTCGGTGAAGCTGGCGTGGTAGATCACCTCGATGCCCTGCTTCACGCACTGCTTGATGGCCCAGGTGGAACGCGCGTGCGCGGCCACGCGCTTGCCCCAGGCCTTGGCCTCCTGCACGCAGACGGTGACCTCTTCCTCGGTGAACTGGCTCATCTCGCTCGGCATGCCGGTGATCGATTCGCCGGAGAGATTGATCTTCACGGAGTCGACGCCGTACTTGGCGAACATGCGCACGCAGCGGCGCATCTCCTCGGCGCCGCTGACGATCGCGCCGAAGGCGAACTCGGGCTGCGGCAGGTGCGGCCGGGTGGTGTCGCCCAGGCCGCCGGGCACGGTGATCTCCTGGCTGGCGGCGAGGTAGCGCGGGCCGACGATGGTGCCGTCGTTGATCGCATTGCGGATCACGACGTCGAGCCTCGGCTTGGCCGCCGCGGCACCGACGCAGCTGGTCCAGCCCATGTCCAGGTAGCGCTTCGCCACTTGGGCGCACCACAGGATGTGTTCTTCGGGCGGCATGCGCTGGATGGCGTCGAGGCTGGGCTGGTCGTTCCACGAGAAATGCGTGTGGGCCTCGACCATGCCCGGCATCAGGAAGGCGCCGGCGCCGTCGATCACCTGCGCGCCCGAGACCGGCGCCGATCGTTCGCCGTACCCGGTCTTGACGACGCGGGCGATGCGGTTGCCCTGCACCAGCACGTCGCCGGTGAAGGGCGCTTCGCCGCCGCCGTCGAAGACCCGCACGTTGGTGAACAGCACGTCGGCCATGTCAGTGCCCGCCCGGCCGCCCGAAGGGCACTGAGCGCCCCCTCGGGGGGCAGCGATACACGAAGTGATGAGCGTGGGGGCCAACGATCTCTTGCCCGCCCGGCCGCCCGAAGGGCACTGAGCGCCCCCTCGGGGGGCAGCGATACACGAAGTGATGAGCGTGGGGGCGTTTCATCTCAGCTCCTTGCCTGTGCCGCGAGGAAGTCGCGCAGCTCGCGCTGGCACTCGTCGGGGCGCTCGATCGGGGTCCAGTGGCCGCAGCGCGGCAGCACCACGACGCGCCGGCTGGCGGCGCGGTGCAGCCGCTCGGCCATGGCGCGCACCGCCTGCGGCGGCGCCACGCCGTCTTCGTCGCCGGTCACCAGCAGCACGGGCGCCTCGATCTGCTCGACCGCGGCCGCCTGGGCGCCGGCCAGCGCTTCGCAGCTGCGGGCGTAGGCCTCGCCCTCCTGGCGCATCAGGCTCTCGCGCACGAAGGCCACCGCCACCGGCAGGCGCTGGCGGGTGTCGGCCGAGATGGCGCCCTGCAGCAGCGCCTGGGTGATCTCGTGCATGCCGGCGGCGCCTTCGCGCGCCTTGGCCGCCCGCGCGGTCATCGCCGCGCGGGCGGCGTCGGGCGGCGCGATCAGCGGGCCGAACAACGCCACGCTCGCGACCCGCTTCGGATGCGCGGCGGCGATGTGCTGGCAGACGATGGTTCCCATCGAATGGCCGACCCAATGGGCGCGCCCCACCTTCAGCCGCTCGCAGACGTCGAGCAGCGTCTCGACGTAGCGCGCGATCGACAGCGCGCCCTCGGCCCGCTGCGAGCGGCCGCTGCCCGGCAGGTCGACCCGGATCACCCGGTGCCGCGCCATCGCCGGCATCAGGGGCTGGTAGGTGTTGGTGCTGCCGCCGAGTCCGTGCACGCAGACGATGGCCGGGCCTTCGCCTTCCTCTTCCACCGCGACGCGGTCGATCATTTGAAAGCTCATGGCCTACTCGAACCGGTTCTCGATGACACCGACGCCGTCGATCTCGATACGGACCACGTCGCCCGCCCTCAGCCATTGCGGCGGCTTCAGTCCCATGCCCACGCCCGAGGGCGTGCCGGTGGCGATCACGTCGCCGGGGTACAGCGTGATACCGCGCGAGCAGGTCTCGATCAGCGTCGGGATGTCGAAGATCATGTCGCGCGTCTGGCCGTCCTGGCGCAGCGCGCCGTTGACCCAACCGCGCACGCGGGTGGCGCGGCCGTCGAGCTCGTCGGCGGTCACGATCCACGGGCCCATGGGGCAGAAGCTGTCGAAGCTCTTGCCCAGGTCCCACTGCTGGTGGCGCATCTGGACGTCGCGCGCCGTGACGTCATTGACCACCGTGTAGCCGAACACATGGTCCATGGCGTGGGCCGCGAGAATGTCGCGCCCGCCGCGGCCGATGACGACGGCGAGCTCCGATTCGTAGTCGATCTGGATCGAGGCGGCGGGCGAGGGCAGGCGCACCGCGTCGTACGGACCGACGACGCATTCGCCCAGCTTGCCGAAGACGATCGGCCAGGGGTCGGTCTCGGGCATGGCGGCGCGGAACACCGAGCCGGCGAGTTCGGCCGCATGCGCGCGGTAGTTGCGCCCGACGCAGAACAGGCTGCGCAGCGGACGCGGCAGCGGGGCGCGCAGCGTGATCACTTCGACCGGCAGCCGCGTGCCGGAAGGCTGCGGCAAGGGCTCCCCGCGTGCCAGCGCCTGGATCAGCGGCAGGGCGCCGAGCGATGGGTCGCGCGCGCCCAGCGGCGTGGCCTCCCGCCCGTCCGGCGAGATCGTGCCCACGTGGTCTCGTCCACCCCAATTCCAGCTGGCCAAGCGCATCGACTTTGTCTCCATATCGCCCCGGGGTCCTGCCGGTGTGCACCGGCTGCCTCGAAGTCTTGGAAGTCATGTTTGAGACTTGCGTCTCAAATCGGGATGGCTGCATCATACGATCCGGCATCCGCTGTTCACAATAGACCCCGAGCCCGTCCAAGCCCCGTACAAACCCCATGGCGCGACTGAAACACAAGCTGAGCGAACCGCCGACTCCGCCCGAACGCGGCGTCAGGGCCGCCACGTTCCGGCTGCTGCTCGATACCGCCATGGCCATCATCCAGGAGAGCGGTCACATCCCCTCGGTGGCCGAGGCCGCGGCGCGCGCGAAGGTGTCGCGCGCCACCGCGTACCGCTACTTCCCGAGCCGCAGCGCGCTGGTCACCGCGGTGATCGACAGCTCGCTCGGGCCGGTGCGCAAGCTGGCTTCCGCCAACCCGAACGGGCGCGACCGCGTGCACGAGTTGTTCCTGCAGACCTTTCCGCGCTTCAAGGAATTCGAGGCGCAATTGCGCGCCGCCGCCCAGCTCTCGCTGGAGCAGTGGGGGCTGGAGCGCGCCGGGCTGCTGGAAGAGGAGCCCTACCGGCGCGGCCACCGCGTGCGCATCCTCGAACACGCGATCGAGCCGCTGGCACCGCTGATGCGCCCGGCCGTGCGCGACCGGCTGCACCACGCCCTGTCGGTGGTCTACGGCATCGAGCCTTATGTGATCCTCAAGGACATCTGGGGCCTGGGCGATCGCGAGGTCGAGCGCACCGCGCTCTGGATGGCCGACGCCCTGATCGACGCCGCGCTGCGCGACGCCGAGCAGAAGCCGGCCACCCGGCGCCCGGCCCGGCCGAGCGCTGCGAAGACCGTCGCGGCGGCCGCCAAGCGCAGCTGACCTCGCCAGGCAGCCACATGCCGCGTCCATCGCCCGCCTGGTTCGACGCGCAATACAACAACCGCGCTCGCATTCCCGGGCATCCCGCGATCCTGAAGCACTGGGCCGACGCCTCCGCCAGCGCGCTGGCCGGGCCGGGCTGGGTGCTCGACCTGGCCTACGGCGACGACGCCAGCGAACGGCTCGACATCCTTCTGCCGCCTCGCGCCGGAGCGCCGGTGCTGGTGTACATCCACGGCGGCTACTGGCGCGCCCTCGACAAGCGCGACCAGGCTTTCGTGGCGCCGCCCTTCGTCGAGGCCGGCGCGATGGTGGTGCAAGTCAACTACGCGCTGTGTCCGGCGGTCGGCATCGAGCACATCGCGCTGCAGCTCGTGCAGGCGCTGGCCTGGGTCTGGCGGCATGCGTCCGCGCACGGCGGCGATCGCGACCGCATCGTGGTGGCCGGCCACTCCGCGGGCGGGCACCTGGCGACGATGCTGCTGGCCTGCGACTGGCGGGCCGTGGCGCCCGACCTGCCGGCGGACCTGGTGAAAGCCGCACTCTCGATCTCGGGCCTGTACGAGCTCGAGCCGCTTCGGCACGCGCCTTTCCTGGCCGCCGACATCGGCTTGAGCGCGGCAGCGGCGCGCCGGCTCAGCCCGGCGCTGTGGCCCGCGCCGTCGCAGGGATCCCTGGTGACCGTGGTCGGCGCAGACGAGAGCGAAGAGTTCCTGCGACAGGCCGGGCTGATCGGGCGCGCCTGGGGGCCGGGGGTGGTCGTCGCCGCCGAAACCGTGCCGGGGCGCCATCACATGGACGTGCTGCACGAGCTCGCCGACCCCCGATCACGGACGCATCGGCGCGGGCTGGACATGCTCCAAATCCCTCGGACCCCTGGCCGCTGAGGCCTGCCTCGCCCTATCATGCGGCGCAATTCGCCCCGCCACGGAGACAGCCCGATGAAATCGACCATGATGCCGGTGCAGCTCAGCACCAACCAGATCCTCGATCGCGCCGGCACCTACTTCGGCGACCAGAGCGTGCTCGGCCGGCTGCCCGACAAGTCGACCTACCGCCGCAGCTACCGCGAGATCCGCCGCCGGGCCCGGCAGCTCGCGCAGGCCCTGCGCGGCAAGGCCGGCATCGCGCGCGGGGAGGCCGTGGCCACGATGAGCTGGAACCATGCCTGGCACCTGGAGTGCTACTTCGGCATCCCGGCCTCGGGCGCGGTGCTCCACACCCTCAACCTGCGGCTGTCGCCCGAGGACATCGCCTACATCATGGACGACGCCGGCGATCGCGTGCTGATCGTCGACGACGTGCTGCTGCCGATCTGGGAGCGCGTGTCGCCGCTCCTGAAGCAGCAGCCGCGCGTCATCGTCGTGCCGTTCGGCGGGGCCGCCTTGCCCGCCGGCCTGGAGAGCTACGAGGACTTCATCGAAGGCGACGCCACCGCCTACCAATACCCCGAGCAGGACGAGAACGAAGCCGTCGGCATGTGCTACACCTCCGGCACCACCGGCCGCCCGAAGGGCGTCGTGTATTCGCACCGCTCGATGGTGCTGCACGCCATCACCGGCTGCATCCCCGACCTGTTCGCGCTGTCGGCGCGCGACCACGTGATGATGGTCACGCCCATGTTCCATGCCAATGCCTGGGCCGTGCCCTTCTCGGCCATGATGGTGGGCGCCGGGCAGGTCCTGCCCGGGCCGCACCTCGGCGGCGAAGACCTGCTCGACCTGATGGAGGAAGGGCAGGTCACCATGGCGCTCGGCGTGCCGACCATCTGGATGATGATCTGGCAGTCGCTCTCGCAGCCCACGCGCGAGCGCAAGCTCGTGAAGGGCATGCGGATGCTGATCGGCGGCGCGGCGGTGCCGCAGACCATGATCGCCAACTTCGAGCAGCACGACATGCGCATCGTGCAGGGCTGGGGCATGACCGAGACCTCGCCCCTGGGCAGCGTCCCGGTCATCAAGACCGAGCACCTGGCGCTGCCCAAGGAACAGCAGCATGCGGTGCGCGCGATGCAGGGCATCGCCGCCCCGCTGGTCGAGATGCGCATCGTCGACGAGGCCGCGGGGCTCCAGCCCTGGGACGGCAAGGCGACCGGCGAGGTCCAGGTGCGCGGACCCTGGGTCACGGGCGCCTACCATGCGACGCCGAACGATCCGGGCAAGTTCACCGCCGACGGCTGGCTGCGCACCGGCGATGTCGGCACCATCGACCCCCAGGGCTACATGCACCTGGTCGACCGCAGCAAGGACATGATCAAGTCGGGCGGCGAATGGATCAGCTCGGTGGAACTCGAGAACCTGGCCATGGGCCATCCTGCGGTCGCCGAGGCCGCGGTGGTCGCGATCCCGCATCCGAAGTGGGGCGAACGGCCGCTGGTGGTGGTGGTGCGGCGCCCGGGCGCCGAGCTCGACGCGCCGGGGCTGCGCGAATTCCTGCGGCCGAAGCTGGCGCGCTTCCAGCTGCCAGACGACTTCGAGTGGGTGGAGGCGATTCCGAAGACCGCGACCGGCAAGTTCCTGAAGACGCGGCTGCGCGAGATGTACCGCGACCGGGTGTCGCAGTCGCCGGACTGAAGCCTCGGGCGCCGCGCCTGCCTGCCGGCCGGTGCCGTGCTGCTAGCATCGTGGACCGCGCCGGCGTGGCATCGCCACGCGGCATTCATCCAAGGAGACAACGTGGGAGAACTGCTTTCTCTCCTGCGCTTCAACGCCGGCTCCGGCCATATCTGGCTGGACGAGCAGCGCATGCTGCTGTTGCACGCGCGGGCTTTCGCCGAGCTTCGCAAGGAGCTGCTGGATTCGCTGGGCGTCGAGCGCGCGCGCGGCCTGCTGGTGCGCATGGGCTTTGCGTCGGGCCAGCGCGACGGCGAACTGGCGGTCAAGGAACGGCGCGCCGGCCTTCGCACCGAGGACGCCTTCATGCTCGGCCCGCGGCTGCATTCGATCGAGGGCATCGTGAGCGTCGAGATGATCCAGCTCGAGATGGACCTCGCCACCAAGCATTTCTTCGGCGAGTTCGTCTGGGAGAACTCCTGGGAATGCGAGGCCCACGTGGCCGACTTCGGCTACGGCGACGACCCGCAATGCTGGTCGCAGATCGGCTATGCGTCCGGCTACACCAGCGCCTTCCTCGGGCGGCTGGTCGTCTTCAAGGAGGTCGAATGCACGAGCATGGGCGACAGCCGCTGCCGGATCGTCGGGCACCCGGCGGAGGAGTGGCAGGACGAGCGCTATCTCGACTACTTCCGGCAGCACCATGTGGCCGAGCGGCTGATCGAATTCAACCTCGGGCTCGAACACATCCGCGCCCTGCAGCCGCGCCGGGAATACGACCAGAAGCTGGTCGGCGTCTCGCCGGGCTTTCGTGCGGCGTTCGACCTGTTGCGCACGGCCGCCACCAGCGCCATCACCGTGCTGCTCCTCGGTGAGACCGGCGTCGGCAAGGAACTGTTCGCCCGCTGGCTGCACGACAACGGTCCGCGCGCCAAGCAGCCTTTCATCGCGGTCAACTGCGCGGCCATTCCGGCCGAGCTGATCGAGGCCGAGCTGTTCGGGGTCGAGAAGGGCGCCTACACCGGTGCCCACCATGCGCGTGCCGGCCGCTTCGAGCGTGCCCACGGCGGCACCTTGTTCCTCGACGAGGCGGGCGACCTCCCGCCGGCCACCCAGGTGAAGCTTCTGCGCGTCCTGCAGACCGGCGAGATCGAGCGCCTCGGCGCCGATCAGCCGACCCGGGTCGACGTCCGCATCGTGGCCGCCACCAACGTCGACCTGCCGCAGGCCATGCAGGCCGGCAGGTTCAGGAGCGACCTGTTCTACCGGCTCAACACCTTCCCGATCACCATTCCGCCGCTGCGCGAACGCACGGCCGACATCCCGGCGCTGGTCGCGCGCTTCGTCGAGAAATTCAGCGCGCTGTACGGCAAGAAGCTGCGCGGCMTGACCGACAAGGCGATGCGCGAAGTGCTGAAGCACCCGTGGCCGGGCAACATCCGCGAGCTCGAGAACGTGATCGAGCGGGCGGTGCTGCTCGCGCCCGACCATGGCGACATCGACGCAGCCTGCCTGTGGAGCTCGCCCTCCGGCGCGACCAGCGGTGGTCAGATCGGCGCCGGCGGGCAGATCACCGAGGCGGAGGCCGGGACCCTGGACGCGCTGTGCGACCGGGTGCTCGAAGAGAGCATCGACATCGCCTCGCTGGAACAGCGCCTGATGCAGATGGCCATGCAGCGCGCCAAGGGCAATCTGTCGCAGGCCGCCCGGCTGCTGGGCATCACGCGGCCGCAACTGGCCTACCGGCTCAAGAAGGAAGGGCTGCCGGCGTCCTGAGGCCCTGCGGGTGCCTTGGGTTCATGGCTCCGGCACGCCACCCTGTTCATCGTCCACCCGCTGCATGTTCTCGAGGATCTTGAGCAGGTAGTGCAGGGTGTGCGTGACGTCGTTGACGGAAAAGCCGTCGAGGACTTTCTCGTAATAGCCGTGGATCTTCGGCTGGGCTTCCACCAGCCACACATGCCGTCCTGATTCGGTCATGGTGACCAGGCGCGAGCGCCGGTCGCGTCCGTCAGGCGCGGTGCCGATGTGGCCGTCGCGCTCCATCCGGCTCAGCAGCCCGGAAAGGTTCTKCCGGCTCACCTTGAGATAGCGCGCCAGATCTCCCACGCTCATCCCGTCGCTCACCGCCGCCCTGGACAGCGCGCCCAGCACCGCCCACTGCTGCGTGGTCAGCCCTTCGGCTTCGACCGCTCGGGTGCCCGTTTTGTGCAACATATTGGCACATTGATAGAGTCTGAAGAAAACGCGATTAGCAAGCTCCATACGGGCTGTTTCGCTGTTTTCATTAGGGGTAACCATGATATTTCTCGTTGAAAAATTGCTATGCAAGCGCCAGACCGGCATCCTACAATAGGTAAACACGTTGACGTAAAAGCGATCCGAACCAAGGATGCAGCCGTCAGACGATAGCAAGCTTGAAACCTGATCGGAGAACCTCATGCAAAGATTCGAAGGCAAGACAGTGGTGGTCACCGGCGGCGGTGGCGGGATTGGCGGCGCGACCTGCCGCCGCTTCGGGCGCGAGGGCGCCAAGGTGGCGGTGTTCGACCTGAACCTCGACGCGGCGGAGCAGGTCGCGGCCCGGATTCGCGCCGATGGCGGACAGGCCGAGGCCTTCCTCTGCGACATCACCGAGCGCGCCGGCGTCGATGCCGCGGTGGCCGCGGTGGCGCAGCGTTTCGGTCCGATCGACGTGCTGGTCAACAACGCCGGCTGGGACGTATTCAAGCCCTTCACCAAGACCGAGCCGGCGCAGTGGGACAAGCTGATCGCCATCAACCTCACCGGCGCCTTGCACATGCACCACGCGGTGCTGCCCGGCATGGCGGCGCGCAAGGCCGGCCGCATCGTCAACATCGCGTCCGACGCGGCGCGCGTCGGCTCCTCCGGCGAAGCGGTGTACGCCGCCTGCAAGGGCGGGCTGGTGGCCTTCTCGAAAACCATCGCCCGCGAGCATTCGCGCCACGGCATCACCGTCAACGTCGTGTGCCCGGGGCCGACCGACACGGCCCTGTTCGCCGAATACAAGGAAGGCGCGGGCAATCCCGAGAAGCTGATGGAAGCCCTCACGCGCTCGATTCCGCTGGGCCGCATCGGCCAGCCGGACGACCTGCCGGGCGCCATCCTCTTCTTCGCGAGCGATGACGCGGCCTTCGTCACCGGCCAGGTGCTGAGCGTGTCCGGCGGCCTGACCATGAACGGCTGAGCCCCGGCCTTAACCCCCCTTCAACCCACAGAGAGAACATCATGGAATTCGAAGACATCCTCTACGAAGTGCGCAACGCCGTGGCCTGGATCATCATCAACCGGCCCGAGAAGATGAACTCGTTTCGCGGCCAGACCTGCGACGAACTCATCAAGGCGCTGAACCGCGCCGGCTACGACCGCGGCGTGGGCGCCATCGTGCTGGCCGGCGCCGGCGACCGGGCCTTTTGCACCGGCGGCGACCAATCCGCCCACGACGGCAACTATGACGGGCGCGGCACCATCGGCCTGCCGATGGAGGAACTGCACGACGCGATCCGCAATGTGCCCAAGCCGGTGATCGCCCGCGTGCAGGGCTATGCGATCGGCGGCGGCAACGTGCTGTGCACGATCTGCGACCTGACGATCGCGTCCGAGAAGGCCATCTTCGGCCAGGTCGGCCCCAAGATGGGCTCGGTCGATCCGGGCTACGGCACCGCATTCCTGGCCCGCGTGGTCGGCGAGAAGAAGGCGCGCGAGATCTGGTATCTCAATCGCCGCTACAGCGGCGCCGAGGCCGTGGCCATGGGCCTGGCCAACGCGGTGGTGCCGCACGACCAGCTCGACGCCGAGGTGCAGAAGTGGGCCGAGGAGATCTGCGAGCGCAGCCCCACGGCGATCGCCATCGCCAAGCGCAGCTTCAACATGGACACGGCGCACCAGAGCGGTATCGCCGGCATGGGCATGTACGCGCTCAAGCTCTATTACGACACCGAGGAATCGCGTGAAGGCGTCAACGCCCTGAAGGAAAAGCGCAAGCCCGACTTCCGCAAGTACGCCAGGTAGAGACCCGCCCACCGCCTCGCCCCCCCCGCAACGCACGGCGCATCGCGTATCGCTTCGCGGCGCAGCGCACCCATGGAGACATGTCATGAACCCGTACCTTGACGAAGACCTGACCACGCTCGGCGACCACGCGCGCCGCTTCGCGACCGAACGCATCGCGCCCGGATTCCTGGAGCGCGACAAGAACCGCGCGCTGGATCGTCGCCTGATGCGCGAAATGGGCGAGATGGGATTCATCGCGCCGGAACTGTCCGAGGCACATGGCGGCCAGGGCATGGGTTGCCTGGCCGCCGGCGTGATCCACGAGGAGATCGCGCGCGCCGACCTGAGCATGTCCTACGTCAATCTGCTGGCCTCGCTCAACGGCCAGATCCTCTCGCAGCACGGCCAGCCCGACATCGTCAACCCGTGGCTGCGCAAGCTCACACGCGGCGAGGCGCTGCTCGCCATCGCCCTGACCGAGCCGCGCGGCGGCTCCGACGCAGCGAACCTGCGGCTGCGCGTGGAACGCGTGGGCGACGCGTACGTGATGAACGGCGAGAAGACCTCGATCTCGGCCGCCGACCAGGCCGACGCGGCGGTGGTGTTCGGCCGCACGGGTTCGGTGGAATCGGCCGCCCATGGCGTCACCGCACTGCTGGTGCCGATGGATCTGCCCGGCATCACGCGCAACCGCTTCGACTGCCACGGCCAGCGCGCGATCGGCCGCGGCTCGTTGTTCTTCGAGAACGTGCGCGTGCCGGTGAGCCACCGGCTCGGCGCCGAGAACAAGGGCTTCGTGCAGGTGATGCAGGGCTTCGACTACTCGCGCGCGCTCATCGGCCTGCAAGTCCTGGCCGTGGCCCGCGCGGCCCTGGAGGAGACCTGGGAGTACGTCGCCCAGCGCGAGGCCTTCGGCAAGCCGCTGTCGGCCTTCCAGGGCGTGTCGCACCCGCTGGCGGATTTCGACACCCAGATCACCGCCGCCCGCCTGCTGTGCCTGCAGACGCTGTGGCTGAAAGACAAGGGCGCGCCGCACACGGCCGAGGCGGCCATGTGCAAGTGGTGGGCGCCCAAGCTGGCCTACGACGCGATCCACCAGTGCCTGCTGATGTTCGGCCACGGCGGCTATGACCGCGGCGCGATGGAGCAGCGCCTGCGCGACGTGCTGGGCTTCCAGATCGGCGACGGCACGGCCCAGATCATGAAGACCATCGTGGCGCGCACCCGCGCCGGCCGCGATGCGGTGCCCGCCTGATTCCCTCGACCACAACACCGACGACAAAGAGGAGACAAGACCATGGAATTCGACGCCGTATTGCTGCCCCCGCGCCGCGCCCGGATGGTGGCGCAGGGCCTCTGGCATGACCGCACCATCAACGACGACCTCGACGCCTGCCTGGCGGACTGCCCCGACAAGCTCGCCTTGACGGCGCTCCGGGTGGAAGAGGGCGCCACCAAGCGCTTCACCTACCGCGAAATGGCCCGCATGGCCGATCGCATCGCAGTCGGGCTTTCCCGCCTGGGCGTGGGCCGCGATGACGTGGTTGCTTGCCAGCTGCCGAACTGGTGGCAGTTCACGCTGACCTACCTCGCCTGCTCGCGCATCGGCGCGGTGATGAATCCGCTCATGCACATCTTCCGCGAGCGGGAGTTGTCGTTCATGCTCAAGCACGGCGAAGCCAAGGTCGTGATCGTGCCGAAGACCTTTCGCGGCTTCGACTTCGAGCGCATGCTGGTCGACCTGCAACCGGCCTTGCCCGACCTGAAGCAGATCGTGGTGGTCGACGGCGAGGGCCCGCACAGCTTCGAGGCGCTGCTCAGCGGTCCGGCCTGGGAGAACGAGCCCGACGCGCACGACATCCTCACGCGCAGCCGGCCCGGCCCGGATGACGTGATGCAGTTGATCTACACCTCGGGCACCACCGGCGAACCCAAGGGCGTGATGCACTCGGCCAACACCGCGATGGCGAACATCATTCCCTATGCGCAGCGCCTGCGCCTGGGCGCCGGCGACGTGGTGCTGATGGCCTCGCCGATGGCGCACCAGACCGGCTTCATGTACGGGCTGATGATGCCGATCATGCTCAAGGCCAGCGCGGTGCTGCAGGACATCTGGGAGCCGAAGCAGGCGATCGAGCTGATCCGGGCCGAGAGCGCCAGCTTCACGATGGCCTCCACGCCGTTCCTCGCGGACCTCGCCAGGACCGTCGCCGAAACGGGCCGGGAGGTGCCGAGCCTGCGGACCTTCCTGTGTGCCGGCGCGCCGATTCCGGGCCCGCTGGTGGAGCAGGCGCGCCAGGTGCTGGGCACCAAGATCGTGTCCGCCTGGGGCATGACCGAAAACGGCGCGGTCACGCTGATCCGGCTGGACGACGACGATGCACGCGCCGCCTCGACCGATGGGCTTGCGCTGCCCGGCGTCGAGCTCAAGGTGGTCGACGAGCACGACAGGGCGCTGCCACCCGACCAGCCCGGACGGCTGCTGGTGCGCGCCTGCTCCAACTTCGGCGGCTATCTGCGGCGCTCGCATCTCAACGGCACCGACGCCGACGACTGGTTCGATACCGGCGACCTGGCACGCATCGATGCGCAGGGCTACATCCGCATCACCGGCCGCAGCAAGGACGTGATCATCCGCGGCGGCGAGAACATCCCGGTGGTCGAGATCGAGTCGCTGCTGTACCGGCACCCTGACATCGCCATGGCCGCCATCGTCGCCTACCCCGACGAGCGCCTGGGCGAGCGGGCCTGCGCGGTGGTGGTGCCCAGGCCGGGCCACAGCATCGACCTGCCCTCGATCGTGCAGTTCCTGAAGGGGCAGAAGGTGGCGCTCCAGTACATCCCGGAACGTCTGGTCGTGCGCGACGCGATGCCTTCCACGCCGTCCGGAAAGATCCAGAAATTCAAGCTGCGCGAGCTGCTGCGCGAGAACGCAGCCTGAGCGGCCACGCCTCACGCTTCCCACACATCCAAGGAGACAAATCCATGTTCGTTCATACCGCAACGGCCGCACGCCGGGGCCTGGCGCTTGCCGCTTTCGCCCTGTTCGGCATCGGCTGTTCCGCGCAGGCGCAGGCGCAGACGGCCGGCCACTGGCCCACGAAGCCCATCCGCGTGATCGTCGGCTTCGCGCCTGGCGGCACCACCGATGTCATGGCGCGCATCCTGTCGCAAGCCCTCTCCGAATCGCTGGGCCAAACGGTCATCATCGACAACAAGCCCGGCGCAAGCGGCAACATCGCGGCCTCGGAAGTGGTGCGCGCCGCGCCGGATGGCTACACCTTCCTGATTGCGCCCACCTCGGTGGAAACGGCCAACCCTTCGCTGTTCAAGTCGAGCATTTTGCCTTCGCGCGACCTGACGCCGGTGGCCAGCGTGGGGCGCACCCAGATGTACCTGGTCGCGAAGCCACAGATGGCCGCCAAGGACACACGGGACCTGGTGGCATTGGCCAAGGCCAAGCCGGGCACGCTGTCCTACGCGTCGGCCGGCGCCGGCACGGCGCCGCACCTCGCCTGCGAACTGTTCAAGCAGGCCACCGGCACCTACATCACCCACATCCCGTATCGCGGCGCGGCCCCTGCGCTGCAGGATGTGCTGTCGGGCCAGGCGGACTTCGTCTGCGACCCGGGCATCGCCTTCCCGCACATTCGCACCGGCAAGGTCAAGCTGCTGGGCGTCGTGAGCACCCGGCGCTCCCCGTTCTTTCCCGAGGTCCCGACCGTGAGCGAGCAGGGCTTTCCGGGGGCCAACCTCGACATCTGGTTCGGCATGTGGGCGCCCAACGGGACTTCTCCCGACATCCTGGCCCGCATGAGCCGCGAACTGGGCAAGGCATTGGCGCAGCCGGCCGTCAAGGCGCGCTATGCCGACCTCGGTGCCGAACCGATCGCAATGGACACGGCGGAGTTCCGCAAGCTGCTGGTCGACGAGGGCACGCTGTTGTCCGCGCTGATCAAGGAACAGAAGATCGTCGTCGACTGAGCGAGCCTGCCATGCAAGACAAACCCATCCTGGTGGAGACGCGCGGCCGGGTGAGCCTCCTCACGCTGAACAGGCCGCAGCGGATGAACGCGCTCGACGATGCGCTGATGGACGCTCTGGGCGCGGCGCTGCTGGCCTGCGATGCCGATGCGGACATCGGCGTCATCGTCATCACCGGCAATGACAAGGCCTTCGCGGCCGGAGCCGACATCGCGGCGATGGCGGACTGGAGCTACATGGATGTGTTCCAGAGCGACTTCATCACGCGCAACTGGGAGACCATCCGCCGCGTGCGCAAGCCGGTGATCGCGGCGGTGGCCGGCTTCGCCATGGGCGGCGGCTGCGAACTGGCGATGGCATGCGACATGATCATTGCCGCCGAATCCGCCCGCTTCGCCTTGCCCGAGGTCAAGCTCGCCATGCTACCCGGCGCCGGCGGCACCCAGCGCCTGCCGCGCGCCATCGGCAAGGCCAAGGCGATGGACATGTGCCTGTCGGGCCRCATGCTGGATGCGGCGGAAGYCGACCGCTACGGCCTGGTCTCGCGGGTGGTGGYGGACGAGCGACTGCTGGCCGAGACCCTCGAGCTGGCGGCCCGCATCGCGGCCTTCTCGCTGCCGGCATTGATGGCGATCAAGGAGTCGGTGAACCGCGCCTGGGAGGCCCCGCTGTCGGAGGGCATCGGCTTCGAGCGGCGGCAACTCCATGCGCGCTTTGCCAGCGAGGACGCGCACGAAGGCATGCACGCCTTTCTGTCCAAGCGCCGGCCGGAGTTCAGGCACCGGTGAGCATCGGTTGTGTTCATGCGGGCCACTTTGAGGGAAGTGCTTGGGGTCGCAGCCGCAACCCGTTAGCATAGGCAACTTCCAGTTCAACACAAAGAAGCAATGGCAACAGCAAAATCCGCACCCACCGCGCCTGGAGCGTCCGCGAACAAAACGCCGGCAAAGCGTGCGGCCAATCCGGCCTTCATGAAGGCCCTGACCCCGAGCGCCGAACTGGCCGCCGTGATCGGCTCCGCGCCGTTGGCGCGTACCGAGGTGGTGAAGCAGCTCTGGGTCTACATCAAGGCGAACAATCTTCAGGATGCGAAGAACAAGCGCAACGTGAACGCCGATGCCAAGCTCAAGCCTGTCTTCGGCAAGGACCAGGTGACGATGTTCGAGATCGCAGGGCTCATCGGCAAGCATCTGAGCTAACGCCAGGACGCGTCGAAGGCTCGAACTCCAGAGAGGATGGACTGAAGGCGCGGTCGCCTTCGACCATCATCTGCGCCCACGAACCGATCGATGAAGTCCGACAAATCAAAGCGCGCAACCGCCCCGCATCACTGGCATCTGGCCGAGGATGACCTCGGTGTCGCGCTGACCGATCTCGAGTACGCCGTGATGCGCACCTACGAGTCGTTCGTGCGATGGCAGGCCGAGTGCCTGGCGGCCGTCACGGGCGCGGCCCTGACCGGCCAGGAAAACGCGCTGCTTCATGTCATCCGCATGCACGATCAGGCGAAGACCATCAAGGATCTGCTGCATCTCACGAACCGCCAGGACGTGCCCAATGTGCAGTACGGGTTGCGCAAGCTGATCAAGCTGGGCTTCGTCGACAAGCAGGGCTCGGGCCGGGCCGGCGTCTACTACGAAGCGACGGCGGAAGGCGCGAAGGTCTGCGACGACTACGCCAACTTGCGCAAGAAGTTGCTGCTCGAAGGTGCCAAGCACTACCCCGCCTTCAGGCAGCATTCGCACAGCGCCGGAGCCCATCTGGAGCTCCTCGAAAGGCTGTACGAATCGGTCAYGCGAGAAGCCGCCACGTTCCACCGGCGCGGCTGAACGTTCCGCGAGCCTGATCCGCCCCTTCGCCGGCGGACACACCGCACCCTCGGGGCGCGTGCCTTCGGCCAGGACACGAAAGCCGATCACGGGCCCGTCTTGGCCCTGAAACCGCGAGCCGGGAAAACCCCCATTTCGAATCGAAGGTGCCTTCCTATACTTCGATCGAATAGAAAGTCTATTTAAAACTCTATTTGAAATCTCTCGCTCTCGGCCTCCAGACCCCGTCAACCGAAGGAACATCCATGAATCGCTTGTTGAGTACATCCGACTTTCTGCTGGGCACGTTCGMCTCCAATTGCTCGGGCGGCATGTCCGTCACCAAGGTCGAGGAACGATGGGACAACTCCTGGGACAACAACCTGCGCCTGGCGGTGCTGCTCGACGACGCCGGCATCGACTTCATGCTGCCCATCGCTCGTTGGATCGGGTACGGCGGAGAGACCGACTTTCATGGCAACGTGCTGGAGACTGTCACCTGGGCGGCCGCGCTGCTGGCCCATACCCGGCGCCTGACCGTGTTCGCGACGGTCCACACCGCGGCGAACCATCCGATGGTCGTGGCCAAGCAGATCGCCACGCTCGATCAGGTGGGGGCGGGACGCGCCGGTCTCAACATCGTTGCCGGATGGAATCGGCCCGAATACGAAGCGCTCGGCCTGACGCTGGCTGACGATCACCAGACCCGCTATGGTTTCGCCCAGGAGTGGTTCGACATCGTCCAGAAGCTCTGGACGCACCCGCATCCGTTCGACTGGCAGGGCAAGTACTTCAAGCTCAGCAAGGCCTATGGCCTTCCTGCTCCGCGCAACGGACGGCCGCCCATCCTGAACGCTGCGGGCTCGAGCGAAGGGCGCGACTTCGCCTTGAACAACGCGGACTTCCTGTTCACGCCCGCCATCGATCTCGAACGCTCCCGGCAGGAGGTCGCCGAGCTGAAGGCCAAGGCCGTCGACCAGGGGCGCAAGGTCGACATACTGACCTTCTCGCATGTCGTGTGCCGGCCCACCGAACGCGAAGCGAAGGACTACCTCAAGCACTTCGGCAACGACCGGGCCGACTGGGCGGCGGTCGACAACCTGATCGCCCTGCAGTTCGCCAATGCCAAGTCCTTTCCCCATGACTTGCTGGCGCTGATTCGCGACCGGATGGCGGCTGGCCATGGCGGCTATCCGTTGACCGGCACGCCCGAGCAGGTGGCGGACGGCATCTGCGCGCTCGCCGCGGCAGGATTCAAGGGAACGACCCTTTCCTTCGTCGACTACGTCGAGGAATTTCCCTACTTCCGCGATCAGGTCCTGCCCATCCTCGAATCGCGCGGGCTGCGCGCACCCGTGGCGATGGCTCCCGACGCCGTGCGGTTGGCAGCATGAACACCCTGCAAGCCGCATCCATGCCGGGCGCGGCGCATGCGCTGGCGATGCCGGCGGCGCCGTCGGCCTTCAAGTCGGYGATGCGAGAGCTCGCGGGGGGCGTCAGCATCGTCACGGTACAAGTCGGGCGCGAGCGCTCCGGCTTTACCGCCACCTCCGTGACCTCTCTGTCGGCCGATCCGCCGACCGTGATCGCCTGCGTCAACCGGATGAGTTCATCGGCGTCCCTGCTCGCCAGAACCGATCGCTTCGGCGTGAGCATGCTCACGCAAGCCCAGCAGCAGGTGGCGGACCGATTCGCCGGAATGAATGGCGTGACGGGCAGCCAGCGCTATGCAGACGAGCGCTGGATCCGGCTGACGGCGGATGGCGCACCCGTCATGCGCGACAGCGCGATCTCGCTCGACTGCCATATCGAGGACATGATCGAAAAGCACTCGCACTGGATCCTGGTCGGTCGCGTGATGGCCATTCACCGCGGGGAGGTCGAGGCAGCCCCGCTGGTTTACTGGCGAGGCGGCTATCACCAACTGGCCGATTGCCGCTGCTGACCTCTCGTCCGCRCCCTGCATCGCTCGCACCCACCCACCCGCAGACACTCCCCATGAACACGAACTCCTTGACGCCGCTCCAACGTGCCCTGGCCGCCGACTCGGTGCGCGTCGTCGACTTGACCCAGACCTTGTCGCCATCCTTTCCCGCCTTGCAGCTGCCGCCCCAGTTCGGCCAGGTGTGGTCGTTCAAGATGGAGAAGATCTCGCACTACGACAACGCCGGCCCGGGCTGGTACTGGAACAACTTCTCCTGCGGCGAACACACCGGCACTCACTTCGACGCGCCGGTGCACTGGGTGACCGGCAAGGACCAGCCGAACAACACCGTCGACACGATCGACCCGTCGCGCTTCATCGGCCCGGCGGTCGTGGTGGATGCGAGCGCGCAGGTCGCGCTCGACGCCGATTGGCTGTTGACCGTGGCTTTCCTCGAAGACTGGGAAGCCCGGCATGGACGCATTCCGGCGGGCGCCTGGGTGCTGTTCCGCACGGACTGGTCCAAGCGCATCGACGATCCGGCAGCGTTCGTCAACATGCAGGAGGACGGTGCACACACGCCGGGCCCCACGCAGGAGGCGGTGCAATGGCTGATCGAGGCGCGCGATGTTCGAGGATTCGGTGTCGAGACGATCAACACCGATGCGGGCCAGTCCCACGCGTGGCCGGTGGCCTATCCGTGCCACACACTGATGCACGGGTCGAACAGGTATGGACTGCAATGCCTGACGAACCTGGACCAGTTGCCGCCGACGGGGGCCGTGATCTTCGCCGCGCCGCTGAAGATCGAGGGCGGCTCCGGCAGTCCGCTGCGGGTCCTTGCGCTGGTGGGCTGAGGCGCCCCACGCGCAGCACGTCCGGCCAGCGCGCCGGACGGCCGGCGGACCCTTCGACGGGTGAACGCCATCGTGGCGCGAGTGCTGCCTTCCAGGTCCGATAGCGGCCGGTGCTGTCGCGTCCCGAATCATCCTTCGGGAAAGGGCTTATTCATTTTGACCCGAACAGGGCGGGGAAAAGTGTTGTTCCCCGAAGCTCACCGGACTGAATCAATCAGTCGAGTGCAGCAAACCAATGCCCGAAAAATCGAGGCACGCGAGAAGGCGATCACCGAGAAGCGACGCTTGGGTCGCACCACGGAGGCAACTCGACTCAAGGTATTCGAGCACCCTTTTCTGTTGGGCCTCGGGCGAAGACGCTGCGGCGAAACACACACATCACATGTGTGTTGCATGATAATTGCAATTATAC
>NZ_JBFUCI010000051.1:0-22061 GCF_056405335.1 Variovorax sp. P1_H12_2 | reverse complement strand
CCCTCGGTGCGCGAGGCGCTGATCGCCCTCGAAGTCGAAGGCCGGGTCGAGGTGCGCACCGGCTCGGGCGTCTACGTGCTCGACCGCTCGAAGCGGACGGCGGCACCGGACGAGGTGCTGGGCTGGGGTCCGCTCGAACTGATCCGCGCCCGTCGCGTGATCGAGGGCGAGACCGCCGCGCTCGCCGCCCTCTCGGCCAAGCGAGCCGATCGCGACGCCATCGCTCGCGCACTCGACGAGATGCGCGAGCTCGCCGCACGCGGCGTGATGCCGCTCGACGCCGACCGTGCCTTTCACGTCGCCATCGTGCAAGCCAGCGGCAACGCAGTGCTGACCGAGACGGTGCAGGGCTTTCTCGATTCACGCAGCGGCCCCCTGTTCAAGCGCCTCGGCGGCTACTTCGAGACGGACAAATCCTGGCAGAGCGCGATCGCGGAACACGCCGCCATCCAGGCCGCCATCGTGGCGCGCGACCCCGACGCCGCGCGCGCCGCAATGCACGAACACATGGACCGTTCCCATCAACGGTTCAGCGTGAGTTGGCGCCGGGCAAAACTATGAGCTCGCCCCCAGGTTGCCCGGCACTTCGTGTCCGGGCGCCCACCCCCTGCCGGGGGCAACACCAGAGGCCCGGCAAAGCCGGTTCCTCGGTGTTCCACCGACGGGCCTGGCTGCGCCGGCCGGGGCTGGTCTTTCTCCCTCTCCCAGGCCGCGCACGGCGCAGTAAGAAACTGACAAGGATCCCCACATGAACCCCTTCATCCGACTCCATCCGGCCGACGACGTCGTCATCGCCCGCTCCCAGCTGCTCGGCGGCACGCAGGTCGAGAACGTGACCTCGCGCGGGCTGATCCCGCCCGGCCACAAGATCGCCGTGCGCGCCATCGCGCCGGGCGCGCCGGTGCGCCGCTACAACCAGATCATCGGCTTCGCGAGCAAGCCGATCGCGCCCGGCGAGCACGTGCACACGCACAACCTCGACATGGGCCCCGACAAGGGCCACTTCGAGCGCGACTACGCCTTCGGCRCCGACGTCAAGCCCGCACCCGCGCGGCGCGAAGCCACCTTCATGGGCATCCGCCGTGCCGACGGCCGGGTCGCGACCCGCAACTACATCGGCGTGCTGACCAGCGTGAACTGCTCGGCCACGGCCGCGCGCGCCATCGCCGACCACTTCTCGCGCAAGACCAACCCGGGCGCGCTGGCGGACTACCCGAACGTCGACGGCGTGGTCGCGCTCACGCACGGCACGGGCTGCGGCATGGACACCGGCGGCATGGGGATGCAGATCCTCGAGCGCACGCTCACGGGCTATGCCACGCACGCCAACTTCGCGGCGGTGCTGGTGGTCGGGCTGGGCTGCGAGGCCAACCAGATCAACGCCTGGCTGGCGACCGGCAATCTCAGCGAAGGCGAGAACTTCCGCGTCTTCAACATCCAGGACACCGGCGGCACGCGCAAGACGGTCGAGAAAGGCGTGGCGCTCATCCACGAGATGCTGCCGCGCGCCAACGCGGTGAAGCGGGAGCCGCTGAGCGCGGCCCACATCACGATCGGACTGCAGTGCGGCGGCTCCGACGGCTACTCGGGCATCAGCGCCAACCCGGCGCTGGGCGCGGCGGTCGACCTGCTGGTCGCGCACGGCGGGACCGCGATCCTGTCGGAGACGCCCGAGGTCTACGGCGCCGAGCACCTGCTGACGCGCCGCGCGGTCCGGCGCGAAGTGGGCGAGAAGCTGGTCGAGCGCATCCGCTGGTGGGAGCACTACACCGCCATCAACGAAGGCGAGATGAACAACAACCCCTCGCCCGGCAACAAGGCCGGCGGGCTCACGACCATCCTCGAGAAGTCGCTGGGCGCGGTGGCCAAGGGCGGCACCAGCAACCTCGAGGCGGTGTACGAATACGCCGAGCCCGTGACCGCGCACGGCTTCGTCTACATGGACACGCCCGGCTACGACCCGGTGAGCGCGACCGGCCAGGTGGCGGGCGGCGCCAACATGATCTGCTTCACCACCGGCCGCGGCTCGGCCTACGGCTGCGCGCCCTCGCCCTCGCTCAAGCTGGCGACCAACTCGGCGCTGTGGCAGCGGCAGGAAGAAGACATGGACATCAACTGCGGCGAGATCGTCGAAGGCACGGTGTCGATCCAGGAAATGGGCCAGCGGATCTTCGAGCTGGTGCTGGCGACCGCATCGGGCGAACCCTCGAAGAGCGAGCGCCACGGCTACGGGCAGAACGAGTTCGTGCCCTGGCAGGTCGGCGCGGTGATGTAGGGCCATGGCACCAGCGATGCAAGCACCCTTCGGCGCGCTCGACGGCACGGGCTTCGAAAAGCTCGATCCGCGCTTCAACCGCCTGGTGCCCGGGCCCGAGCAGGTCGAACGGCTCTGGACCGGCGCACGTTGGTGCGAGGGCCCGGCCTGGTTCGGCGCCCATCGCATCCTCGTCTGGTCCGACATCCCCAACAACCGCATGCTTCGGCTCGACGAGCGCAACGGCACGGTCGCGGTGTTCCGCGAGCCGGCTAACCATTCCAACGGCAACACGGTCGACCGCCAAGGCCGGCTGGTCAGCTGCGAGCACCTGACGCGGCGCGTGACGCGCACCGAGCACGACGGCAGCCYCACGGTGCTGGCCTCGCACTGGCGTGGCTTGCGCCTGAATTCGCCCAACGACGTCGTGGTGCACTCCGACGGCGGCATCTGGTTCACCGACCCGAGCTACGGCATCCTGAGCGACTACGAAGGATCGAGCGCCGAGAGCGAGATCGGCGCCTGCAACGTCTACCGCATCGATCCCGCAAGCGGCGCGGTCGAGCTCGTCGCGGACGATTTCGTCAAGCCCAACGGACTGGCTTTCTCGCCCGACGAGTCGATGCTCTACATCGCCGACACCGGCGCCAGCCACGCCGCCGACGGGCCGCGCCACATCCGCCGCTTCGCGCTCGCGAGCGATGGCCGGCGCCTGGGCGCGGGCAGCCTGTTCGCGGAATGCACCAACGGCTTGTTCGACGGCTTCCGGCTCGACACCCAAGGCCGCATCTGGACCAGCGCCGCCGACGGCGTGCACGCCTACGACCCCGATGGCAGCCTGATCGGCAAGATCCTGCTGCCGGAGCGGGCCGCCAACGTCTGCTTCGGCGGCCCCAAGCGCAACCGGCTCTTCATCTGCGCCACCCGTTCGCTCTACGCCATCACCCTCAACGCCAAGGGAGCTTGAACCACATGTCGACCACACTGGACCCCGGCACCCTTCGAACACAGGTCGCCCGCATCCTGGCGGCGGCGGGCAGCGCGCCGCCCGAGGCCGAGCAGGTCGCCGCCAACCTGGTGCTGGCCAACCTCAGCGGCCACGATTCGCATGGCGTCGGCATGCTGCCGCGCTATGTCGACGCGGTGGCCGAAGGCGGACTCGTTCCCAATGCCTCGGTGAAGATCAATCTCGATGCCGGCGCGATGCTCGCGCTCGATGGCCAGCACGGCTACGGGCAGATCGTCGGCGTGCAGGCGATGGAACTCGGCATCGCGCGTGCGAAGCAGCTCGGCAGCTGCATCCTGTCGCTCGCCAGCGCGCATCACCTGGGCCGCATCGGCCACTTCGCGGAGATGGCGGTGGCCCAGGGCCTGGTGGCGATGCACTTCGTCAATGTGCTGTCGCGGCCGGTGGTCGCGCCCTGGGGTGGTGGCGATGGCCGCTTCGGTACCAACCCCTGCTGCATCGGCGTGCCGCTCGCGGGGGCCGAGCCCTTCATCCTCGACTTCGCGACCAGCCGGGTGGCGCAGGGCAAGATGCGCGTGGCCTACAACAAGGGCGAGCGCGTGCCGCCCGGACACCTGATCGACGAGCACGGCGCGCCGACCGACGATCCCGGCGTGGTCGTGGTGCCGCAGAGCAACGGCCTCTTCGGCGCGTTGATGACCTTCGGCGAGCACAAGGGCTATGGCATGGCCGTGGCCTGCGAACTGCTCGGCGGCGCGCTGACCGGTGGCGGCACCTGGCATCGTCCGGCCGACACCGCGCGCACCGTGCTGAACGGCATGCTGGTGGTGCTGATCGACCCCGCCAAGCTCGGCACCCAGGCCAGTTTCGAGCAGGAGGCGAAGGCCTTCATCGACTGGCTGCGCCAAAGCCCGGCGGGGGCTGGATTCGATGCGGTGCAGATCGCGGGCGAGCCCGAGCGAAAGGCGCGCGCGACGCGCGAACGCGAGGGCATCTGGCTCGACGACGCGACCTGGGGCGAGATCGTGGAGGCGGGACGGAAGGTCGGTGTCACGGTCGGCTGAGCGCGCCGACCACCAACTGTTTCAATGTCGTCGCAGCCGGGCCTCGGGCTTGCGCTATGGTTTCCCCAACGCGCCTCAACGCTTCAAGGAATCGACCATGAACACTGTCCGTCAACGCTTCATGCGCGTCAGCGCCATCGCCCTGCTGCTCGGCAGCGCGGGCCTGGCGCAGGCCCAGTCACTGGACATGCTCAAGGGGCTGGCCGGCGGCGCGTCCGGCTCGATGGCCTCGGGCAGTCTCGGCAACGCAGCCGGCGTGATCGAGTACTGCCTCAAGAACAACTACCTGAGCGTCGATGGCGCCTCGGGCATCAAGGACCAGCTGATGGGCAAGATCCCGGGCGGCAAGCCGGCCTCCGACCCCGGTTACGTCGACGGCTCCCAGGGCATCCTGACCACCAGCGACGGCAAGAAGATGGATCTGACCGGCGGCGGCCTGAAGCAGGAAGTCACGCGCAAGGCCTGCGACTTCGTGCTCAAGCAGGCCAAGGGGATGTTGTAGGCCCCCGCGGCCCGGCGCCGGCCCGGGCACGCCGCGAAAGCACGCGCCGACTCAGCCGATGTCGAACCGGTCGAGGTTCATCACCTTGGTCCATGCCGCCACGAAGTCATCGACGAACTTCGCCCCTGCGTCCGCGCTGGCGTAGACCTCGGCGACGGCGCGCAGTTGCGCGTTCGACCCGAACACCAGATCGGCGCGGGTCCCGGTCCACTTGAGCTTGCCCGACTTGCGGTCGCGCCCTTCGAACGCATCGCTGCGTCCCGCGACCGGCTTCCACTCCGTGCCCATGTCGAGCAGGTTGACGAAGAAGTCGTTGCTCAAGCTGCCCGGCCTGGTGGTGAAGACACCTTGCCGGGACTGCCCGACATTGGCACCGAGCACGCGCAGGCCACCGACGAGCACCGCCGTCTCCGGCGCAGTCAAGGTCAACAGTTGCGCCTTGTCGAGCAGCAGCACTTCCGCGGGAACGCTGTAGCGGCCCTTCGCGAAGTTGCGGAAACCATCCGCGTAAGGCTCCATCGGCGCGAACGAGGGCACGTCGGTCTGCGCTTGCGAGGCATCCGTGCGCCCCGGCGTGAAGGCCACGCGGATCTCCCGGCCGCCGTCGCGGGCAGCCTGCTCCACRCCCGCGTCACCGGCCAGGACGATCAGGTCGGCCAGAGAGATCCTCTTGCCGCCGCTCTGGGCTGCGTTGAACTCGCTGCGGATGCCCTCGAACACCTGGAGCACCTTGGCCAGTTGCTCGGGCTCGTTGACGGCCCAATCCTTCTGCGGTGCCAGGCGAATCCGTGCGCCGTTCGCACCGCCGCGCATGTCGGAGCCGCGGAAGGTGGATGCCGACGCCCAGGCCGTCGAGACGAGCTGCGCCGGGGTCAGGCCCGAGGCCAGCACCTTCTTCTTGAGGGCCTCGACATCCTGCGCTTCGACCAGGGGATGGTCGACTGCGGGGATCGGGTCCTGCCAGATCAGTTCTTCGGCGGGTACCTCCGGCCCGAGGTAGCGCGCGCGCGGCCCCATGTCGCGATGGGTGAGCTTGAACCAGGCGCGGGCGAAGGCGTCGGCGAACTGGTCGGGGTTCTCCATGAAGCGCCGCGAGATCTTTTCGTAGGCCGGGTCGAAGCGCAGCGACAGGTCGGTCGTCAGCATGGTCGGCACGAGCTTCTTCGACGGATCGAAGGCATGCGGGATCGTCGCGCCGGCGCCCTTGGCGACCCACTGGTGCGCACCGGCCGGGCTCTTCGTCAACTCCCACTCGTAGCCGAACAGGTTCCAGAAGAAGTTGCTGCTCCACTTCGTCGGCGTGGTGGTCCAGGTGACTTCCAGGCCACTGCTGATCGTATCGGCGCCGCGACCGGTGCCGAAACTGCTCTTCCACCCGAGGCCCTGGTCCTCGATGCCGGCGGCTTCGGGTTCGTGCCCGACATGGCTCGCCTCGGCCGCGCCGTGCGTCTTGCCGAACGTGTGGCCGCCGGCGATCAGCGCCACGGTTTCCTCGTCGTCCATCGCCATGCGGGCGAAGGTGTCGCGGATGTCCTGCGCCGCGGCCACCGGATCGGGCTTGCCGTCCGGTCCTTCGGGGTTGACATAGATCAGACCCATCTGCACCGCAGCGAGCGGGTTCTCGAGGTCGCGCGCATGCGCCACCTGGCTGTCGTCGTCCTTCGGGAGCACGGCGTGGCCCTCGTCGACGCCGGGCGACCCTTTCGAGTAGCGAAGGTCGCCACCGAGCCACGTCGACTCGCGACCCCAGTACACGTCCTGATCAGGCTCCCACACATCGGGGCGTCCGCCGGCAAAGCCGAAGGTCTTGAAGCCCATGGTTTCGAGCGCGACGTTGCCCGTGAGGATGATCAGGTCGGCCCACGAGATCTTCCTGCCGTACTTCTGCTTGATCGGCCAGATCAGGCGGCGCGCCTTGTCGAGGCTCACGTTGTCCGGCCAGCTGTTCAGCGGCGCGAAACGCTGCTGGCCGCGGCCGGCGCCCCCGCGCCCATCGCCGATGCGGTAGGTGCCGGCGCTGTGCCACGCCATGCGGACGAAGAAGGGACCGTAGTGACCGAAGTCGGCCGGCCACCAATCCTGCGAGTCGGTCATCAGGGCGGCGAGGTCCTTCTTCACGGCGGCCAGGTCGAGGCTCTTGAATTCCGCCGCGTAGTCGAAGCCCTCGCCCATGGGATCGGACTTCGACGAGTGTTGATGAAGCAGATCCACGCGCAACTGTCCGGGCCACCAGTCACGGTTGGTCGTGCCAGTCCCTGCCGCCTGGCTGAAGGGGCACTTCGCCTCTGTCTTTTCGTTGCTCATCCTCGAACTCCTCTGTTCTTTTTCAAGTGTGAAAGGAGTTGGATTCTGTGGCAGAACCGGCATGGCTCGAATAGGGATTGCCGATCTCGCCCATAGCGCGCGCCGGCGCCCCCCTGGGCGCCGGAATCGGCTCACCGCCTCAAAGCATCAGCGCGACCGAGGCGTCCAGATATTCGGAGGGCGCACGCCGGAAGCCGGAGCGCGCAAAACGCTGCAGCCGCCCGACCACGAAGGCCGTGAGCGCAGAGGCCCGCACCTGGGCATCGACACTCGGCGTGGCCGATCCATCGACCGCCGCCGCGCCGCGCAGGGCCTGGCGCAGCGTCGCCTCGATCTTGTCGAAGAACTGGTTCATGCGGTTCTGCAGGCGCTCGTTCTCGAACACCAGCGCATCACCCACCATCACGCGGGTCATGCCGGGGTTCTTCTCGGCGAACTGCACCAGCATCGTGACGACGTGCGCAGCCTGCTCGTGGCCCGGGGCGTCGCGCTCGACGATCTGGTTGACCAGCGTGAAGACGCTCTGCTCGATGAAGTCGATCAGCCCCTCGAACATCTGCGCCTTGCTGGCGAAATGGCGGTACAGGGCGGCCTCGCTGACGTCGAGCCTGGCAGCGAGTGCCGCCGTGGTCACGCGCTCGGCGCCCGGCTGCTCCAGCATGGCCGCCAGGGCCTGGAGGATCTGCACGCGCCGTTCGCCCGGCTTGGGGCGCTTGCGGGTCGGTGCGGCCACCGGTTCTGAAGTGCTTGTGGCGCCGGAGGCGCTCGGCTCATCATCGTTCTGCATGGGCGCGTGCAAAATGTAAAAAAATGATTCTCGCACACGGACGTGAGCGGGCGCCAACCGGGCAAGCCCTGCTTGTCGCGCAGAATCGACAGACATTTTCGACCGAATGGCGAGAGAGACGATGAACAAGACCATCCTCGTGACCGGCGGCGCCGGATTCATCGGCAGCCACACCTGCGTGGCGCTGGCCGAAGCGGGCTACGCGCCGCTGGTGCTGGACAACCTGGGCAACAGCGACCTGCGGGTGCTCGACAGGCTGGCGCGCATCAGTGGCAGCGCGCCGCGCTTCATCGAAGGCGACGTGCGCGACCGGGCGCTGCTCGACCGGCTCTTTGCCGAACAGCCGATCGCCGGCGTGATCCATTTCGCCGGCCTCAAGGCCGTGGGCGATTCGGTGGCCGACCCGATCGGCTATTACGACAACAACGTGCACGGCAGCTTCGTACTCGCCGCCGCGATGCAGGCGGCCGGCGTGCGGACGCTGATCTTCTCGTCCTCGGCCACCGTCTACGGCGAGCCCGACCGGTCGCCGATCCCGGAAGACGCCCCCACGCGGCCGGCCAGTCCCTATGGCCGCTCGAAGCTGATGGTCGAGGAAGCGCTGGGCGACCTGCAGCGCTCGGACCCGAGCTGGCGCATCGCGCTGCTGCGCTATTTCAATCCGGTGGGCGCGCATGAGAGCGGCCTGATCGGCGAGCACCCCCAAGGCAAACCGAACAACCTGATGCCCTTTGTCTGCCAGGTCGCGGTGGGCCTGCGCGACAGGCTCGCGGTGCACGGCGGCGACTACCCGACACCCGACGGCACCGGCGTGCGCGACTACGTGCACGTGATGGACCTGGCCGAGGGGCATGTGGCGACGCTGCGCCATACCGAGCGGCAGCCGGGGCTGACCACCCTGAACCTGGGCACCGGCCGGGGCGTCTCGGTGCTCGACGTGGTGAAGGCCTTCGAACGGGCCAGCGGCCGGCGCATCGCCTACGAGATCGGCCCGCGGCGCGCCGGCGACGTGCCGGCTTGCTGGGGTGATCCGTCGCTGGCCGAGGCCACGCTAGGCTGGAAGGCCGGGCGCGGGCTGGACCAGATGTGCGCTGACAGCTGGCGCTGGCAGCAAGCGAATCCCAGAGGTTACGAGGACTGAGCGCCGTTACCGGGCGCGAATCATCGTGCCGTAAGCCTGGTCGGTGAGGATTTCGAGCAGCATCGAGTGGGGCACCCGGCCGTCGATGATGTGGACCGCGTTGRCGCCGCTCTTGGCGGCATCGAGCGCGCCTTCGATCTTCGGCAGCATGCCGCCGGAGATGGTGCCGTCGGCAAACAGCTCGTCGATCTCCCGGGCACTGAGGTTGGTCAGAAGGTTGCCGTTCTTGTCGAGCACGCCGGGCGTGTTGGTGAGCATCATGAGCTTCTCGGCCTTGAGCACGATCGCCAGCTTGCCGGCGACGACGTCGGCGTTGATGTTGTAGCTCTCGTTCTCCTCGCCGAAGCCGATTGGGCTCACCACCGGGATGAAGGCGTCGTCCTGCAGCGCCTTGACCACGCTCGGGTCGATCGAGACGATGTCGCCGACCTGCCCGACGTCGTGGTGCAGGTTGGGGTCGTTGCGATCGGCCATCTTGAGCTTCTGGGCCCGGATCAGGCCACCGTCGCGCCCGGTCAGGCCCACCGCCTTGCCGCCGGCCTGGTTGATCAGGCCCACGATGTCCTGCTGCACCTCGCCGGCCAGCACCCACTCGACCACTTCCATGGTTTCGGAGTCGGTCACGCGCATGCCCTGGACGAAATGGCCGGTCTTGCCGAGCCGTTTCAGCGCCGCCTCGATCTGCGGGCCGCCGCCGTGCACCACCACCGGATTCATGCCGACCAGCTTGAGCAGCACCACGTCCTCGGCGAAATCGGCCTGCAACTCGGGGTCGGTCATGGCATTGCCGCCGTACTTGATGACGATGGTCTTGCCGTGGAACTTGCGGATGTAAGGCAGCGCCTGGGCCAGGATCTCGGCCTTGTCGCGCGGGGGGATGTTGAGCACAGGATCGGTCATGTCAGAGCGATGGAAAGAGCAGAACCTGGATTGTGGCGGAACTGCACGCCACCCGGCCGGCGAAGCCAGGCCCGTTGGTGAAACACCGCGGAACCGGCTTCGCCGGGCCGCCGGTGTTGCCCCCGGCAGGGGGCTGAGGGCCGCGGCTCCAAGCCTGCCTGCGCAGGCTTGGACGGCCCAAAGAGCCGCTGCCTCTGGCAGCGACTCGAGGCGCGCTACACGCAGTGAGCCCAACCTGGGGGCGAGCAACAGTCACGGCCGCAGCCAGCGCGGCACCTTGAACCGCACGATCATCAGGTAGGCCGCCACGTAGGTGGCGACGAACAGCGCGCAGAAGGCCATCAGCACCGGCGTGTTGTTCCAGAACAGCACCGCCGGCACCACGGTCAGCGCGGCGAAGATCCAGAGGTAGGGCGAGGTACGGTTGTTGCGGGCCAGCAGCTGCCGCGCCTCGTCGTCTGCAAAGGCCACGCGCACGATGCGGCGGAAGATCAGCTGGTGGAAATGCAGCGCGTCGGCGGTGCCCGGCGACTGGCCGCGCGCCAAC
Source organism: Variovorax sp. P1_H12_2 (assembly GCF_056405335.1). Lineage (NCBI taxonomy): Bacteria > Pseudomonadati > Pseudomonadota > Betaproteobacteria > Burkholderiales > Comamonadaceae > Variovorax > Variovorax sp. P1_H12_2. The sequence continues at coordinate 11,595 of NZ_JBFUCI010000051.1, read as the reverse complement.
TTGCGGTAGATGGAGAACAGCGTCTCCCACACCGGGTAGATCAAAAGCAGCATCGGGAACCATGGCGACACCACCCGGTGCCGCTGCACCAGCGTCACCGCGGCCACCGCGATCACCATGCCCCAGACGTAGGCGCCGCCATCGCCGGCAAAGATCTTGCCGCGCGGGTAGTTCCAGATCAGGAAGCCCAGCGTGGCGCCGACCAGGCAGATCACCATGGCGGCGAGCTGACGGTCGCCGACCTGCAGCGCGACGTGGGTGATCGCCAGGCAAACCAGCACCGCGACCGTGCCGGCCAGGCCGTTGTAGCCATCGATGATGTTGAAGGCATGCGGCAGGCCGCCGATGGCCAGCGCCGCGAACAGGATGGCGGCGTAGGGCATGGCCTGCAGCCAATCATCGACCGTGGCGATGCCGGTGCGCGCCAGGCCCAGGTTCAGCACCCAGCACAGCAGCAGCGCAGAGCCGATCGTGAGCCCGAGCCGGTAACGGACCGAGACCCGCTGGGTCACGTCCTCGATGATGCCGCCGATCACGGCCGGGGCGATGCACAGCAGCGTCAGCGCCGAGGCCTTGAGCGGCCAGGACACATTGAACGGATCCGGCCCGACGCCCGCGACCAGCCACGCGACCCCGGTGCCGATGAAGATGCCGGCCCCTCCCAGCCGGGGCACATGCCCCTTGTGGAAGCGCTGCGGCATGTCGGCGGCGTAGCGCCGCGCATGCCGACGGGCGCGGCGCATGAACACCTGCACGGCGAAGACGGAGACAAGGAAACTGATGACGATCAGGGCAATCATGGGGTGTTGGCGGGAACCCTAGAATTCCCGAGCGAAATTAGACCATGCCGATGCCCCCCCTTCCCCCTCCCGCCCTCACGGTGTCGATCGTGAGCCACGGCCAGCTCGACCTGGTGCGCCCGCTGATCGAGGAACTCGACCGCTTCAGCCGCGGCATGGTCGCCAAGGTCGTGCTCACGATCAACATCCCCGAGGCCGACGCGCTGGCCGGCCTGCAGTGGGGCTTCGAGGTGGAACGGATCGAGAACCAGGCTCCCAAGGGCTTCGGCGCCAACCACAACCAGGCTTTCCGGCGCTGCGCGACACCCTGGTTCCTGGTGCTCAACCCGGACATCCGCTTCGACCGCGACATCCTGGCGCCGCTGGTCGCGCAGGCGCGTCCGGACAGCGGCCTGCTGACACCGCGCATCCTCGAGCCCGGCAAGGCCGAGCCCGAGCAGCACCGGGCCCTGATCACGCCGCGCGAGATCCTGGTGCGCCGCCGCCCGGACTACGCCCGCCCCGCGGTGCCGCACTGGATTCCGGGGCTTTTCATGCTGTTCCGCAGCGACGCCTACCGCGAGATCGGCGGCTTCGACGAGCGCTTCTTCATGTACGGCGAGGATTTCGACATCTGCGCCCGCACGCAACTCGCCGGCTGGAAGCTGCAGGTGGCCGAAGACCTGCTGGTCCTGCACGATGCGCGGCGGGCCAGCCGGACGAGCCACAGGCACCTCTACTGGCACCTGACCAGCCTGCTCAAGGTGTGGAGCTCGCCGGCCTTCTGGCGCTTCCGCAGCGCGCTGCGCAACGCTGCTCAGGCCCCGGTCCGGTAGAGCCTGCGGAAGCCGCGGATCAGCGGCAGCTTGGTGGCGGCGCCGATCGCCCGGACCATGCCGGGGGAGCTGTGCGAGAGCAGGAACCTCGTCAACCGCAGCTTGGCCTTGGCTCGCCAGCCCACATAGGGGTTGGTCAGCACAAGGCGGGCGTATTCGTCCAGGTGGGCGAACATCTCCTCTCGGTACTCGCTGTCGAGCTTGACCGCCTCGATTGCATCGTCGACGAAATGCTTGCCGAATCTCGGCATCAGGTAGTCGCGAAGGAAGAAACGCCCGCGCCGCGGCTGGTCGGGGAACATGTCGGCGAGCTTCTTGAAGTAGCGAAAGCGGCTGCGGACCATGCGGATGCTGAAGGACGTGCTGTCGGTGTGGATGCACCAGACCGTGACGGCGCGGTCGACGAAGTAGTTGCCGTAGCCCTTGCGAAACACGCGCAGGAACAGGTCGTCATCCTCGAAGCCCATGAACTGGGGGTCGAAGCCGCCCACCGCCTCGAACGCCACCCGGCTCACCAGTGCCGCCGACGGCAGCACGAGCATGTCATGGCGCAGCAATTCGAAGATGTTGGTCTTGGGATGGCTCGCTGTAGGCTGTTTCACGAGCGCCGTGCGCACCACGTTGCCGTCCACGTCGGCCTCGTACAAGTCCGCGTAAACGAAGCCGAAGCGCGCGTCACCGGCGGGAATTGCATCGGCCAGGATCTCGATGTGATTCGGAAGATAGAAATCGTCCTGGTCGAGAAAACAGAGGAATGCCGAGCTCGACGCGGCCACGCCGGCGTTGCGCGCCGAACCCTGGCCACCGTTTTCCTTGTCGACGATCCGGAACGGATAGCGCAGCGCGAGCACGCCGAGCGCCTCGCGCTCCTCGGGGCGCGAGCCGTCGTTGACCACGACGACCTCGTCGGCCGGCACCGTCTGGTTGAAGACGCTCTTGACCGCACGCTCGATGAAGTCGGCGCCGTTGTAGAACGGGATGACGACGACGACCGAAGGCCGGGCAGCGGGAGTGGAATCGTTCTTGGCGGGCATCCAGCGTGGCTAGGTGATTCTTGGGAGAGTCTTCAGACGGATTCGAACAGGTCGCGCACGACACCACGCGTGCCGCGGCCGAACTTGTTGTAGCGGCCGGTCAGGGCTTCGCGGAACACGGGCAGGCAGCGCGCCACCCTCGACTGCGGCAGCGCGGCCCGGAAGCGCTGGTGCTCCAGCTTGTCGCGCAGCTTCCGGATGGTATCCGGAGCCACCTGGTCGCCCAGGGAAAGCAGCCGCTCGAGCAGGAGTTCGGCCTTCAAGGCTCGCTCGTGGTGGGTGGTGCCGCGTGAAGCCAGCGCCTTTCTGACCTTGCCCATGAAGGAATCGCGGCGCGCACCGATCTGGTTGCTTTCGTGCTGGCGGTATTCGATCAGTTCATCCTCGAGCATGTCGACAAGGCCAATCGCGGAGGCGACGATCCCCAGCCACTCGTCGTGCAGCCATTCCTTCGGAAAGGGCGCCGCCTGCTCGAGCAGGGAGCGCCGGAACAGGGTCGTTGCGCCGGTCACGAGATTGCGGCGCAGGAAGACGTCGAAGGCCCGGCCGCCGTGGATCCAGGCGCGCTCGAAAGGCTTGACCTCGAGCGCGTGGAAAAGCGACTGGCCCAGGTCCTTGCGGGCGTCATCGACGAGCCGGGCGTCGGTGTGCAGCAGCAGCAGGTCGGGGCGCCGTTCGAACTCGGCCACCATCCGCGCCAGGCGCTCGGGATGCCAGACATCGTCCTGGTCGCTCAGCGCGATCAGGTCGCCTCTGCAGGCGCGCGCCGCCTGCTCGAAGTTCTTGGTGACGCGCAGGGCCGGCACGTTGCGGATCGCGCGAAAGCCGATTGCCAGGCCCGGGCGCTCGCRCAGGCAGGCCTCGAGGGCGTTCTGCGCCACCTCGACGCAGCCGTCGGTGGAGGCGTCGTCGGACAAGACGATTTCGGCCGGCGGCAGGGTTTGCAGGCAGATGCTGCGGACCTGCTCGCCGACGAATCGGGCGCCGTTGTGGGTGCAAAGGGCGACGGAGACGGACAGGGTCATGGCGCGGCGGCGCCGGCCGAGGTCGYCGGGTCGGGCCGGAGGAATGGAAATACAGCTTTCATGGATACCGGTCGCAGATAGTCGATCCGCCCGTCGCGGAATGCCGGGCGGTCAGTCCCCGCGGAGCGTTCAGGGCGACGCGGTCGCCGGGCAGCCGGTGATTATGTTCGCAATGATCGGGTTTGAGCCACGCGACGGCGCCCCTCGCCGCCCGGGGCGGACACCGGATCGGCCGGTAAAATCCGCGGCTCACAGAGAAAGACCAATGATGCGACTGCTTTCGGTAGTGCTCGCGGGAGGATCCGGACCCAGGCTCTGGCCGCTGTCCCGGCAGGCCTTCCCGCCGCCCTTCATCAAGCTCGGCGGCTCCACTCTGCTTCAGCAGGCCATCGAGCGGGGGCAGGCGTGCGGCATCGCCGACCTCATGATCGTCACCGGCAAGGACCACCAGTTCCTCGCCGAGGACGTGTTGCGACAGTGCCCCGTTCCGCCGGCGTCCACGCTGCTGCTCGAGCCCGAGAGCCGAGGTACCGGGCCGGCGATCGCGCTGGCGGCGCTCCAGTGCGGCAGGCAGTTCGGCGGCGATACGGTGATGCTGGTCCTGCCCGCCGACCATCTGGTGCCGGACGCCGAAGCCTTCGCGGCCGGCACGGCCAAGGCCTTCGAACTCGCTGCCAGTGGCCGCTTCGTGGCCTGGGGGATCAATCCCACAGGCCCCGATACAGGCTTCGGATATATCGAGGTGGAGCGGCGATCGGGCGAAAGCCAGCCCGCCCGCCGCTTCGCGGGAATGGTCGACGCCCCGACTGCGCAGGAGTACCTCGCGAGCGACCGTTACTACTGGAACAGCGGGATGTTCTGCGCCACGGCGGACGCGATCCTCTCGGCGCTCGAGCGCAACGCGCCCGAGTTGCTGAGCGCCGCACGCCGAGCGACCGAATCATCGCAAACGGCTGGCGGCAAAGTTCAGTTCGACGCCGAGGCGTTCGGGCTCCTGCCCCGCATCGACATCGGCGGCGCCGCCATGGCGCAACCCGACAATCTGCACGTGATGCCCGCCACCTTCGGATGGAGCGACGTGGGCTCCTGGCCTTCGGTGGCGAACGCGCACCCGAAGAACAATGACGGCAACACCCTTCCCGCGGGTTCCGTGGCCGTCGACGCCAGCAACACGCACGTCCAGGTGGACAGTCACGGCCCCAAGGTCGTGGGCCTGCTGGGCGTCCATGACCTCGTGATCGTCGACACGCCGGACGCGCTGCTGGTGGCCCACAAGGACAGTGCCCAGCGCGTCGGTGAAATCGTCGAAACCTTGAAGGCCCGCCAGCACGAGGCGGTGCAGCTGCCGGCGGTGGTTCACCGCCCGTGGGGGACCTATGCTTCGCTCAAGGAAGAAAATGGGTACAAGGTCAAGCGCATCACCGTGAAACCGGGCCAGGCGCTGTCGCTGCAATACCATCACCAGCGCGCCGAACACTGGGTGGTGGTGCGCGGCACGGCCATGGTCCAGATCGGCGATTCGCAGCACGAGACCCTCCCCGGCGAATATCGTTACATCCCTCTTAAAGAAAGACATCGATTGACCAACACAGGCAATGATGAACTGGTGCTCATCGAAGTACAGTGCGGCACCTACCTCGGCGAAGACGACATCGTGCGGCTTGCCGACACCTACGGGCGCGCATGAGCCAGGCACACTCCAATCTGCATCGCAGCGCATGGGCCGACTGGTGGGAAGGCACCCGCCGCACCGATATCTGGTGGACGCTGGCCTGGTTCGACATCGTTCTGCGCTATCGCCGCTCCATGCTGGGCCCGCTCTGGCTCACTCTCAGCATGGGCGCAATGATCGGCGGCATGGGGCCACTCTACAGTTCGCTGTTCGGCACCGAGCTCTCCCAGTTCTTCCCGCACCTGGCGCTCGGCATCATCTTCTGGGGATTCTTAACCAGCATGGTGATCGATTCGTGCAATGCATTCATCGGCTCGGCCAACTACCTCAAGCAGGGCTATTTTCCGATCAGCCTGTTCGTCTGGCGGAGCATGGCGCGCAACCTGATCCAGTTCGGCCACCAGATCATCCTGTATGTGCCGGTGGCGATCTGGGCAGGCGTTTCCTTGTCCTGGTCGGCATTGCTCTTCATTCCGGCCTTCCTGCTCGCGCTCATCAACGCGCAGGCTGTGGGCCTCGCGCTGGGACTGGTCTGCACCCGGTTTCGCGATGTGACACAGATCGTGACCAGCGTCATGCAGATGCTGATGTTTCTGACGCCTGTCTTCTGGCTGCCTTCGAGCCTGCCCGAACGCGCGCAATACATGCTCTGGAACCCGTTCGCCCAGATGCTGGACCTGCTTCGCACCCCGCTCATGGGGGGCGTTTCTGCAAGCCACAACTGGTGGGGGATCCTGGGCTGGACGGTGGCCACGCTGATCGTGTCGAGTCTGCTCTTCGCGAAGTACCGCCGACGCGTCGTCTACTGGCTCTAAAGAATCATGGCACTTATTTCCCTCAAGAACGTCTCGGTCAACTTCCCTATCTATGGTGCTGGCGCCGCCTCGTTCAAGAAGACGCTGGCAGCCTCGGTGACCGGCGGCCGTTTCGGCAAGGAGACCGGCGTCAATGTCGTCCAGGCCCTGAGCAACATCAACCTGGAACTCAAGAGCGGCGATCGGCTGGGACTCATCGGCCACAACGGCGCGGGCAAGTCGACCCTGCTGCGCGCGCTCGCCGGCGTCTACGAGCCTTCGTCCGGTGAATTCGTCCGGCAAGGCTCGGTGTCCAGCCTGATCGATCCATCGCTCGGCATCGAGGCGGACGCCACGGGCGTCGAGAACATCATGCTCCGGGGTCTGGTCATGGGAATGAGCAAGAAGCAGATCGATGCGCTCACGCCCGACATCTGCGAATTCAGCGGTCTCGGCGAATACGTCAACATGCCGGTTCGCACCTACTCCACCGGGATGCTGATGCGCCTCGCCTTCTCGATCTCGACCAGTGTCGAGGCCGACATTCTTCTCATGGACGAATGGCTGTCGGTCGGCGACGCGGAATTCACCCACAAGGCCGAGCAGCGGATGAAGGACGTGGTGGCGAAATCCGGCATTCTGGTGCTCGCCTCGCACTCGCCGGACCTGATCGCCAAGGAGTGCAATCGGGTGATCCATCTGGAACATGGCCGGATCGTCGAGCAGTGAGACACCGGACCTGAATCGGAAACGCGTCATGAATGGGGAAGCGCTGGCGCGGCGCGCTTTTTTCAACTTCAAAGGACTTCCATGAATCGGCGTGCAATCGTTACCGGCATTACGGGTCAGGATGGGGCTTACCTTGCCGAGCTGCTGCTCAGCAAGGGCTACACCGTCTACGGAACCTTTCGGAGAACCAGCTCGGTGAATTTCTGGCGCATCGAAGAGCTCGGCATCCAGAACCATCCCAATCTGAAGCTCACCGAGCACGACATGACCGACCTGGGCAGTTCCCTGTCGCTGGTCACTCACGCCGAGCCCGACGAAATCTACAACCTGGCCGCGCAGAGCTTTGTCGGCGTGAGCTTCGATCAGCCGACCACCACCGCCCAGATCACCGCGATGGGCGCGCTCAACCTGCTCGAGGCGATCCGGCTGGAGAACCCGAAAATCAAGTTCTACCAGGCCAGCACGTCCGAAATGTTCGGCAAGGTGCAGGCGGTTCCCCAGGTGGAAAGCACGCCGTTCTATCCCCGCAGCCCTTATGGGGTCGCCAAGCTCTACGCGCACTGGATGACCGTGAACTACCGGGAAAGCTACGGCATCTTCGGCAGCAGCGGCATCCTCTTCAACCACGAAAGCCCGCTGCGAGGCCGGGAGTTCGTGACCCGCAAGATCACCGATGGCGTGGCCAAGATCAAGCTCGGCAAGCTCGAGGCACTGGAATTGGGGAACCTGGACGCCAAGCGCGACTGGGGATTTGCCAAGGAGTATGTCGAGGGGATGTGGCGCATGCTGCAGGCCGACGAACCGGACACTTTCGTGCTGGCAACCAATCGAACCGAAACTGTGCGCGATTTCGTCCGGATGGCGTTCAAGGGGGCCGGCATCATCGTGGACTTCCGGGGTACCGGCGAAGAAGAGTTGGCGGTCGACACGGCCACCGGCAAGACCGTCTTGCGCATCAACCCCAAGTTCTACCGCCCTGCAGAGGTCGAACTCCTGATCGGCGATGCGTCCAAGGCCCGGGCCAAGCTCGGCTGGGAACCGACCACGCAACTGGAACAGTTGTGCCAGATGATGGTGGAGGCCGACCTGCGGCGCAACGCCCAGGGATTCTCGTTCTGAACAAGCCTGGGCCGAGATGCCGGAGGGCATCTGGTCGGCCGCGCGGTGCTATCCGCGCAGCGCGCGGTAGGCGCGCCAGGCCCGGCTCGAGATCCAGACTCCGCCGTCGATCAGCCACGGAAGCCTGCGCTCCAGCCATCGCGAGAGCTTGAGCGAAGCGAAGGCGACCTGCTCGTCGTACTGCCCTCGGGCGCCGAAGAGACCCTCGGCGAAGGGGCTCTTCGGAACGATCGCCACGGGCGACGCGATGCCGATGGCGAGTTGCCTCGATCGCCGCTTGAGGCTTTCGGGAGCGCTGGTCCTCATCAGGTCGCTGTACTCGATTCGCTTGCGCGCGGGGTCGCGCGGCGTATGCACCATCGAGTTGATTCTGCGCCGGTAGTAGAAGAAGACGTCGTTGGTCACGATGAAGCGGACGCTCGCCTCGCACATCCGCAGGTACAGCGACCAATCCTCGAAGCAGCCCAGGCTCTCCTCATAGGGAAAGCGAACCAGCGCGGATTTCCTGAAGAACGCAGTCGCGGTGGAGAACCTGTTCTCGATCAGACCACCCACCACCGCTTCGCCGCAGAATACGGCGTAGCCGGCGAACTCGACGGACTTGCCCGGCGTCGGCAGCGCCTGGCCGTCCAGGAAATACCCCGCCGGCGTGACGACCAGGTCGAACTCCGGCCTGTTCTCGAGCGATTCGACGCCCACGGCAATGAAGTCGGGGTGGATGAGATCGTCGGCATCCAGCGTCAGGACGTATTGGCCGGTGGCGTGGCGCACACCGATGTTTCGCGCCGCGGCCAGGCCGACGTTGCCGGACAGGCGAACGACCTTGAGGCCTGGATCGGCGCCTCGCGCAAGCGCCTCGATGCCGAGCACGCTGTGCGGATCGGTCGATGCATCGTCGACCACCACGATCTCGATCGGTCCGTAACTCTGTGCGCGCACGCTGGCCAGCGTTTCGGGCAGATAGGCGCCGAGGTTGTGATGCGCGATGACGACGGACACGAGCGGGTGCTCGTCGAGCCGACGCCACGCGCCACGCTCGCGCCTCGCGGGCAGCCAGGGCCACGGTCGCACGGGAGGCTCGACCGGACGCAGACGCTCGTTGCGTTCGACATTGCGCTTCAGGGCATCGACCAGTCCGCGCACGCTGCCGTCGAACTTCAGGCAGTTCACGCCATCTTCCCATGGCGTTCCGACCCCGAAGGCGGGATTGGTTTCGTTCAGGATCAGCCTCGCGCCGAGCAGCGAGGCTTCGTACGCAACCGAACAATATGAATCCCAGGACGCGGCGATGACCACCGTAGCGCCCCGCAGGACGGCTTCGCGCTGCGGGCCCTGCGTCGCCGGCATGCGTGCGACGCGGCCGGCCCAATCGGCGGGAATGAGCCGCTCGATGTCCGACTGGTACTCCGGGTCGACGCCGGGCGCCCCGAACACGACGGCACCGGTGTAGTCCGACCTGGTGCGCAAGAAGCTGCCGATGGCCCGGGCGAACAGGTCGGGGCGGTTGACTCTGCGCAAGGTCGAGGGAAACACCAGGGTCTGGCCAAGGGAGGCATCGACGGCCTCGAGCGCTATCGCACCGGGCTCGGGCAGCGCCAGGGGCGCATGCTCGACGAGGCGAGGGCCCCACTCCTCGACCGAGAAGCCGAACGACTGCCGCGTCGCCTCGGCCACCGGAAGAAGAGGGGTCACGATCCGATCGCAGTCGCGCAGACATTTCCTCTCGAGGTCGCTGAGGTGCAGATGCTCGATCGCCAGCGCTTGCGCCTCGACCTGCATCAATTGCGTCTGCGAGGTTCCGATTCGCACCGCGATGGTCGCATCGCCGAGGAAGCCGCGCAGATTGCGCTCCTGCAGGGTACTGAAGGCCAGGGCGCCACGGTCCGGAAACTCCAGGTAGTCGATGGCGCACGTCTCGGCCAGGCTCGCCAATGCACGCAACACGACCGCCGAGCGCCACTGGCACGGGGTCGTCGGGTAGGCCCGGGCCGGCGGATGCTGCCGGCCGTTGGACAGCCGGCCCTGGTCGATGCGCGTATCGACGGGAAGCAGGCGAACGTCGGGAAATGTTGCGGAGAAGGAAGCAAGGTCGGCGACGCAATCGACCAGACACAGTGTCGTGCGCTTGCTGTCGTCAGCGGACAGCGTGCGGAGCATGTTGAAGATTGCATGCCCCGTCTCTCCATCCTCATCGGGACGGAGTTCGGTCAGGACGAAGACGAGGGAGCCCACTATTTGTGCTTCGCCGGACCGGGAACGATCTCACTCATTCAGGCTGCGCTGGCGAGTTGCCAACGCCATGCATCACGGCACATCTGGTCGATGCCGCGCTGGGCAGTCCATCCCAGCACATCCTTGGCGCGGCTGACGTCGGCGAAGCAGATCGCGACATCCCCTGGCCGCCGCGGAGCGATCTCGTAGGGAATCGGGCTGCCGCTCGCCTTGCCGAATGCATCGAGCATCTCGAGCACCGAGGTGCCCTTGCCCGTACCAAGATTCAAGACGATGTCGCCCGCCTTCTTTGTGAGGTAATCCAGAGCGGCCACATGACCCTGTGCCAGATCCATCACATGCACATAGTCGCGCACGCCGGTCCCGTCGGGTGTTGGATAGTCGTTTCCAAAAACAGTCACGTGGGGCCTCAGGCCGCTCGCGACCTGGGCCACGTAGGGCATCAGATTGTTTGGCGTGCCGCGCGGACTCTCGCCCAGCAATCCGCTTTCGTGTGCGCCCACCGGGTTGAAGTAACGCAGGCGCGCAATCCGCCACGCCTCGTCCGCAGCTTGTAGGTCGCCCAGCATTTCTTCGACCATCAACTTGGTCCGGCCGTAGGGACTGGCGGTGACGCAGATGGCATCCTCGCGGACCGGCATCGTCGAGGCGTCGCCATAGACGGTCGCGGACGAGGAGAACACCAGGGTCATGCAGCCTGCGCGCTCCATCGCTTCGAGCAACCGGATGGAACCAACGACGTTGTTGTCAAAGTAGGCCAGCGGTTGCCTTACCGAATCGGCCACCGACTTCAGACCCGCGAAGTGCAACACCGACGAGATCGGATGCTCGCTGAAGATGCGATCGAGTAGTGCCGCGTCTCTCACGTCGCCCGCGTAGAAGGAGACCGCGCGGCCGACGATCCGCTGCAGCCGGCCCACGGCATCCGTCGTGCTGTTGGACAGGTTGTCCAGGATCACGAAGTCGCGCCCCGCCCGCGCCAACTCGGCGCACGTATGGGAACCGATGTACCCGGCACCGCCGGTGACGAGAATCATGCGGCGTCGCGACGAAGACCATCGGCCATCGACGGTGCATCGGCGTCTTTTGCGGACAGCAGGGGCTCGCCATCCAGCGGCCACTGGATACCAATGGCCAGATCGTTCCAGGCGATGCTTCGCTCGTACTGGGGCGCGTAATAGTCCGTGGCCTTGTAGAGGACGTCCGCCGAGTCGCTCAGCACCAGGAATCCATGGGCCAAGCCCGCAGGCACCCAGAGTTGCCGATGATTGTCCTCGGTGAGTTCGACGCCTGCCCATTTCCCGAAGGTGGGCGAAGACGGTCGGATGTCGACTGCCACATCGAACACGGCCCCGCGCACTACACGCACGAGCTT
>NZ_JBFUCI010000050.1:0-22190 GCF_056405335.1 Variovorax sp. P1_H12_2 | reverse complement strand
CCCTCGGGGGGGCAGCGACCACACGCAGTGAGGGAGCGTGGGGGCTCAGGCCGGCGCCGGGCCGCCCCAAGGCGGCCTGCGGCCCCCTCGGGGGGCAGCGACCACACGCAGTGAGGGAGCGTGGGGGCTCAGGCCGGCGCCGGGCCGCCCCAAGGCGGCCTGCGGCCCCCTCGGGGGGCAGCGACCACACGCAGTGAGGGAGCGTGGGGGCCATATTCACATCGGCACTGGCACCTGCACCATCCACGTGATGCCGAAGCGGTCTTCCACCATGCCGAAGGCCGGAGACCAGAAGGTCTTGCCGAGCGGCATCTGCACCTGGCCGCCCTCGCCGAGCGCGGAGAACAGGCGCTGGGCCTCGGCTGCGTCGGCCGCCATCAGCGACAGGGAAAAGCCCTTGAACGCCGGCTGGCCGGAGGAGCGTCCGTCGGACGCCATCAGCGTGGACTGGCCCATGGTGAAGCTCGCATGCATCACCTTGTTCTCGGAGCCCGGCGGGGCCATCCCGGGGGGCGGCGGCTCGGGGCTGTCCTTCATGCGCATCAACATCGTGATTTCTGCGCCGACCGCCTTGCGGTAGAACTCGAGCGCTTCCTCGCAGCGGCCTTCGAAGAACAGGTAGGGCTGGACTTGCATGATGATCTCCTGGAGTGAATGTGGGTGGGGCGGCTCAATTCGCGGGCGGCATTGCGCTCGCATCCATGTGCACGAGCTCCCACAGGTGGCCATCGAGGTCCTGGAAGCCGTGCTGGTACATGAATCCATGGTCTTGTGGCCTGTTCGGCGTCGTGGCGCCGGCGGCCACCGCCTTGGCGACCATGCCGTCGACCTCGGCGCGGCTGTCGCGGGACAGGGTCAGCAGCACCTCGGTGGTCTGGGTCGCATCGGCGATCGGCTTGTGCGTGAAGGTCTTGAAGAAGCTCTCGACCAGCAGCATCACGTAGATGTCGTCGCCGACGATCATGCAGGTGGCTTTCTCGTCGGTGAACTGCGGATTGAATGCGAAGCCGAGCTGTGTGAAGAACGCGACCGAGCGGTCGAGGTTCTTGACGGGAAGGTTGACGTAGATCTGGGTCGCCATCGGATTCCTTTGCGAGACTGGTTGTGTACGACGTCCACAAAAATAGCAGAGATAATGTACGCTGTCCACATGAAAAACCGATGACCGCTCCGCCCGCCACCAGTCCGCCCGCGCGCAGCACCTACCGCCATGGCGATCTGCGGCGCGCGCTGCTCGAAGCCGGCGTCGAACTGGCGCGCAGCGGCGGCCCGGATGCGGTGGTCCTGCGGGAAGCGACACGGCGCGCGGGCGTGGTTCCGAATGCGGCCTACCGGCATTTCTCGAGCCGGCTGGCGCTGCTGCAGGCGGTGCGCGCCGCCGCCCTGTCGGCCGTCGCGCGGGCCATGGAGGCCGAACTCGCGACCCTGGACCCGACGCGCCAGCCGGCCGACTACGCCCGTGCCAGCGTGCGCGCGGTGGGCAGCGGCTACCTGCGCTTCGCGCAGGCCGAGACCGGCCTGTTCCGCACCGCCTTCGCGACCCCGGTGGACGTCGATGACGCGCCCGCCGAAGCCAAGGGCGGCGAAAGCGGCCTCAACCCCTTCGAATTGCTCGGCGCGGCCCTCGACCGGCTGGTCGATGCGGGCGCGATGCCGCCGGAGCGCCGCCCGGGCGCCGAGTTCCTGGCCTGGTCGGCGGTGCATGGCCTGGCCCTGCTGATCATCGATGGGCCCCTGCGCGGGCTGCCGCAGGCGCAGGTGGACGCGCTGGGGCAGCGGCTCCTGGGAATGGTCGAAAAGGGACTGTGAAAAACGGGATGTAACCGTATCGCGCTTGTACTTTGATGGGCGAGTGGCTACCTTCGATCGCCTCACGGAGCGTTCACGAATGGCGATGCTGATCCTGATGACACCGACCGGCCTGACGACCCAGGTGCCGGTGTCCGAGCCCGGCATGACCATCGGCCGTGCCGAGCGCAACCATGTGGTGCTGGCCTCGCCGCGGGTGAGCCGCTTCCATGCCAGGCTGAGTACCGAGGGGCCGCTGGTGATCCTGCGCGACCTCGGCAGCCGCAACGGCACTTTCGTCAACGGCAAGCGTGTCGAGACGCAGGTGCTCGCCAATGGCGACAACATCGACATCGCCGGCTACTGGATGCGCTTCCTGGCCCTGGAGCAGGAAGTGATCGGCGACGAAAGCATGCGCCTGCTGAGCGAACGCGGCAGGCTGGTCTGAACCCCCTGCCGGGCGCCGTCAACGCGTATGGTGCACCAGCGCGAGTTCGTGCACCGGCGTCTCGAGGCCCTCCATGCGCGCCTTCAACTGCAGCGCCAGGAACTGCGAATAGTGGCGCGACTGGTGCAGGTTGCCGCCATGAATCCACAGCTGCGGCACCTGCGTCGGCTTCCACATGTTGCGCAACTCCCCTTCCCAGGGCCCCGGGTCCTTGGGCGTGTCGGAACCCAGGCCCCAGACCTTGCCGACGCGGTCGGCCACTTCAGGCGAGATCAGGTCGGTCAGCCAGCCGTTCATCGAGCCGTAGCCGGTGGCATAGACGATCAGGTCGGCCGGCAGCTCGCTGCCGTCGCTCAGAGTCACCGACCTCGGATGGATGCGCTCGATGGTGACACCGCTGCGCAGCTTGATGCTGCCGTTGGCGACCAGCTCCGAGGCGCCGACGTCGATGTAGTAGCCCGAGCCGCGCCGCAGGTACTTCATGAACAGGCCCGAACCGTCGACCCCGAAGTCGAGCAGGAAACCCGCCTTCTCGAGGCGCGCGTACAGGTCGGCGTCGCGCCGCTTCATCTCGTCGTACACCGGCACCTGCATCGGCGCCATGATCTTGTAGGGCACCGAGGCAAAGATCAGGTCCGCCTTGTCGGTCGTCACGCCGGCCTTGAGCGCGGCCTCGGAATAGAGGCCGCCCAGCGCCAGCTCCATCAGCGAATCCGAGGGCGCGATGTGGGTCGAGCTGCGCTGGATCATCGTCACGTCGGCACCGTTCTCCCACAGTGCGGCGCAGATGTCGTGGGCCGAGTTGTTGGAGCCGAGCACCACGCACTTCTTGCCGCGCCAGGCCTCCGGCCCCGGGTGCGCGCTCGAGTGATGCTGCTCGCCCAGGAAGGTCTCGGCGCCCGGGATCTTCGGCAGGTTCGGGTAGCCCGAGACGCCGAGCGCGAACACCAGCTGCTTCGGCCGCAGCGTGATCTCGCGGCCGTCGCGTTCGACGACCACTTCCCATTCCTGCTTCGCCTCGTCGAAGCGCGCCTTTTTCGCGGTGGTGGAGCCCCAGTAGTTGAGCTCCATCACCCGGGTGTACATCTCGAGCCAGTCGCCGATCTTGTCCTTGGGCGAGAACACCGGCCAGTCCTCCGGGAACGGCAGGTACGGCAGATGGTCGTACCAGACCGGGTCGTGCAGGCAGAGGCTCTTGTAGCGCCTGCGCCAGGAATCGCCGGCCCGGGCGTTCTTCTCGACGATGATCGTCGGCACCCCCAGCCGCCGCAGCCGCGCACCGAGCGCGATGCCGCCCTGGCCGCCGCCGACGATCAGCACGTAGGGCTGCTCGGAATGGCCCAGCGTCTCGGCCTCCTGCTGGCGCCGTTCGAGCCAGGTCCTGCGCTGCGGGTTCGCGCCATGCTCGGCCCCCTTGATGCGCCGCTCGCCCTTGCGCTCCTCGAAGCCCTTGAGTTCGGTCATCGTCGTGAGCAGCGTCCAGGCCTTGCCGCTGCGCAGCCGGAGGTGGCCACGGCCGCGCGCCACCGCGGTCTCGAAAGTGAACCAGGCGTCGACGACGCCGTCGGCCTCGGTGGCATCCCCCTCGACCGCGAAGGCGGTCGGCCGGGTGTCGGCCAGCCGCGCCTCGAGCATCGCGCGGATCGCCTCGGGGCCTTCCTGCGTGCGGATGTTCCAGGTGAAGGCGACCAGGTCGCGCCAGTAGCAGTCGGGCTCGAACAGCGCCAGCACGGCGTCGATGTCCCGGCGCTCGAGCGCGGACTGGAAATCGGCCAGCCAGGCGCCGGCAATCTGCGTCGGATGGGTGGACAGGTCGGTCATCGTCGTTGTCTCCTTCGTTCGCGTCCCGCGGGCGGGCCGGCCGGCAACCGTACGCCCATCGCCGGCGGACGTCAAACGGCCGGCCGCCGGGCCATGGGTGGCGTGCCTTGACATCCGGGCGCCCGGCCTGATCTCATTCTTTCCCCGTGCTGCAAGACTTCCATCCCGCCGTCGCGAACTGGTTCCGCGCGACCTTCCCGGGCCCCACCGAGGCCCAGGCTGCCGCGTGGCCGGCGATCGGCGCCGGCCGCCACACGCTGATCGCGGCGCCCACCGGTTCCGGCAAGACGCTCACCGCCTTCCTTGCGGCCCTCGATGGCCTGGTGCGCGAGGGGCTGGCGCCGGCCGGGCTGGCCGACCAGACCACCGTGGTCTACGTCTCGCCATTGAAGGCGCTGTCGAACGACATCGGCCTCAACCTGCAGGCCCCGCTGGCCGGCATCCGGGCCGAACTCGCGACGCTGGGCTTGCCCGATGTCGCCATCCGGACCGCCGTGCGCACCGGCGACACGCCGGCCCGCGAACGCCTGCAGGCGCTGCGCCGGCCGCCGCACGTGCTGGTCAGCACGCCGGAGTCGCTGTATGTGCTGCTGGGCTCGGTGTCGGGCCGCAAGATGCTGTCGACGGTGCGCACGGTGATCGTCGACGAGATCCACGCCATCGTCGCGAGCAAGCGCGGCAGCCACCTGGCGCTGTCGCTCGAGCGGCTGCAGTCGATCTGCGCGCAGCCGTTGATCCGCATCGGCGTCTCGGCGACACAGAAGCCGATCGACGAGATCGCGCGCTTCCTGGTCGGTGCCGGCGCGGTGGTCGATGGCGTGGCCGATTGCGAGATCGTCGACATCGGCTATGCCAAGCAGCGCGACCTGGCGCTCGCGCTGCCGCCGACGCCGCTGGCCGCCGTGATGTCGAACGAGCAGTGGGAACAGGTGTATGCGCGCGTGGCCGGGCTGGTGCACGCACACCGCACCACGCTCGTGTTCGTCAACACGCGCCGGATGGCCGAACGCGCGGCGCGGCACTTGGGCGAGATCCTCGGCAAGGAAGTGGTGGCCGCGCACCACGGCAGCCTGGCGAAGGAGACGCGCGTCGAGGCCGAGCAGCGCCTGAAGCGCGGCGACCTGAAGGTGCTGGTGGCCACCGCCTCGCTCGAGCTGGGCCTGGACATCGGCGACGTCGACCTGGTCTGCCAGCTCGGCTCGCCGCGTTCGATCGCGACCTTCCTGCAGCGCGCCGGACGCTCCGGGCACGCGGTCGGCGGCGTGCCGAAGGCGCGGCTGTTCCCACAATCGCGCGACGAACTGGTCGAGTGCGCGGCCCTGCTGGACTGCGTGCGGCGCGGCGAACTCGACGCGCTCGGCGTGCTGCCGGCGCCGCTCGACGTGCTGGCGCAGCAGATCGTGGCCGAGACGGCCTGCCGCGAATGCGGGGAAGACGAACTCTTCGCGCTGGTGCGGCGCGCCTGGCCCTACGCCGAGCTGAAGCGCGAGGATTTCACGGCCGTCGTCCGGATGCTGTCCGAGGGCTTCACCACGCGGCAGGGGCCGCGCGCGGGCTATGTGCACCGCGATGCCGTCCATCACCTGCTGCGCGAGCGCAAGGGCGCGCGGATGACCGCCCTGACCTCGGGCGGCACCATCCCCGAGGCCGGCGACTACACCGTGATGCTCGAGCCGCAGGCGCACAAGATCGGCACGGTCAACGAAGACTTCGCGGTCGAGAGCCTGGCGGGCGATGTGTTCCAGCTCGGCAATGCGAGCTACCGGATCCTGAAGATCGAGCCGGGCCGGGTGCGGGTGGAGGACGCGCACGGCGCCGCGCCCAACATTCCGTTCTGGCTCGGCGAAGCGCCGGGGCGCAGCGACGAGCTGTCGTTCGGCGTGTCGCGCCTGCGCGCCGAGATCGAGGAAGCGCTGAAGACGGGCGGCGTCGAGGACACCGTCGGCTGGCTGGTCCGCACGGTCGGCCTCGACGCCGAAGCCGCGCGCCAGATCGTCGAGCACCTGGCCCRCTGCGTGCGCGTGCTCGGTGCCCTTCCGACCCGGCAGCGGATCGTCATGGAGCGCTTCTTCGACGCCTCCGGCGGCATGCAGCTGGTGATCCACTCGGCGTACGGCAGCCGGCTGAATCGCGCCTGGGGGCTGGCGCTGCGCAAGCGCTTCTGCCGCCAGTTCAATTTCGAGCTGCAGGCGGCGGCCACCGAGGACGCGATCGTGCTGTCGCTGTCGACCAGCCACAGCTTCCCGCTCGAGGAAGTGATGCGCTACCTGCACCCGGCTTCGGCGCTCGACGTGCTGGTGCAGGCCCTGCTCGACGCCCCGCTGTTCGGCGTGCGCTGGCGCTGGAACGCGACCACGGCGCTGGCGCTGCCGCGCTTCGTGGGCGGGCGCAAGGTGGCGCCGCAGCTGCAGCGCATGAAGTCCGAGGACCTGCTTGCGACGGTGTTCCCGGACCAGGTCGCCTGCGCCGAGAACCTGAGCGGCGCCCGCGAGATCCCGGACCATCCGCTGGTGGCCCAGACCCTGCGCGACTGCCTCTACGAGGCGATGGATGCCGAGGGCTGGCTGCAATTGCTGCGCCGGCTCGACGCCGGCGAGGTCGAGGTGCTGGCGCGCGACCTGCCGGCCCCCTCGCCGCTCGCGGCCGAGGCGCTCAACGCGCGGCCCTATGCCTTCCTCGACGACGCGCCGCTGGAGGAGCGCCGGACCCAGGCCGTGCAGAACCGGCGCTACGTCGATCCCGAGAGCGCGGACGATCTCGGCCAGCTCGACGCCGACGCGATCGCCAGCGTTCGGGAGGAGGCCTGGCCGCGCGCCCGCAATGCCGACGAGATGCACGAGGCGCTGAACGGGCTCGGCGCCGTCAGCGTCGAAGAGCTGTCGGCCAACGCCGGGTGGACCGTCTGGCTGGCCGCGCTGGCGCAGGCGGGCCGGGCCACCCGGCTGATACCGGCGGGCGCCGCGCCCGACGGCGGGCTGTGGGTCGCGGCCGAGCGGCTGGCGCAGGTCCGGGTGTTGTATCCCGCGGCCGCGATGCAGCCGGCGATCGAGCCGCCGCCGGACTGCGCGCAGGCGCCGGACAGCCCCGCGGAGGCCTTGCGCGAACTGCTTCGCTCACGGCTGGGCGGCCTGGGCCCGGTGCCGGCGTTTGATCTGGCGGCGCAGCTCGGCTTGCCGCGCGCCGACATCGAGGCCGCGCTGTCCGCGCTGCAGGCCGAGGGCTCGGTGCTCCAGGGCCGGTTCACGCCGGGCGCCGAGACCGTCGAATGGTGCGAGAGGCACCTGCTGGCCCGCATCCATCGCTACACGCTGAAGCGCCTGCGGCGCGAGATCGAACCGGTCGAGCCGCGCGACTTCGCCCGCTTCCTGTTCGAATGGCAGCACGTCGGCGGCGCCAGCCGGGTCAGCGGCCCCGAGGCGCTGGCCGGCATCCTGGCGCAGCTCGAGGGCTACGAGGCGCCGGCTGCGCTCTGGGAGGCCGAGCTGCTGCCGGCCCGCGTCAAGGATTACGCGCCGGCCTGGCTCGACGACCTGTGCACCGCCGGGCGGACGCTGTGGACCCGGCTGCGTCCGGTGGCCGCCGAAGGACGGCCAGGGGTCGGCGGCACCTCGCTGCGGTCGACACCGATCCTGCTGCTGCCGCGCCGCAGCGCCTCGCTGTGGACCGGCTTGGCCCCTGCGCCCGCCGACGATGCGGCGCTCGGCACGCGCGCCCAGCGCCTGGCGGCCTTCCTGGCCGCGCATGGCGCGTCCTTCTTCGACGAGATGCTGCAGGGCACGCGGCTGCTCGGCACCGAGCTCGAGGACGCGCTGTCCGAACTGGTGATGYGCGGCCGCGCGCACTGCGACAGCTACGCAGGGCTGCGCGCGCTGCTGATTCCGCCCTCGAAACGCTCGTCGACGACCGCCGGCCGGCGCCGGCGCAGCCCGCTGGTCGGCATCGAGGATGCCGGCCGCTGGTCGCTGGTGCGCCCGCGCGTCGAGGCCCACGGGCCGCAGGGGCTCGCCGGCGAGGCGATCGAGCAGGTCGCGCGGATCCTGCTGCGCCGTTATGGCGTGGTGTGCTGGCGCCTGCTCGAGCGCGAGGCGGGGTGGCTGCCGCCCTGGAGCGATCTGCTGCGCGCCTGGCGCCGGCTCGAAGCCCGCGGCGAGATTCGCGGCGGCCGCTTCATCGAGGGCGTGGCGGGCGAGCAGTTCGCCCTGCCCGAAGCCATCGGCCTGATGCGACAGCTGCGGCGCCAGCCGGCCGACGGCAGCCTGGTGGCCCTGTCGGCCGCGGATCCCGCGAACCTGCTCGGCTCGGTCGTGCCGGGTCCGCGCGTGGCGCGCGTGGCCGGCTCGCGCGTGCTGTTTCGCGATGGCGTTCCGATCGCCACGCTCGTGGCCGGGCAGGTCGAGCTGCTGGCGTCGCTGACCCCGGCGGAGGCGCAAGCCGCTCGCCGCGCGCTGGCACCCGAGACCGCCATGCGCTACCTGGAGCTTGCGGCTCAGCAAGGCGGAGGCTGAGCCCTGCCCCGCAGAGTCATGTGGGACCATTGACGCCATGGACATCGACACCCTCGACCATCGCCTGATCGCGCTGCTGCGCCACGATGCGCGCCTGCCCGCGGCCACGCTGGCGCAGAAGCTCGGGGTCTCGCGCGGCACGGTGACCAATCGCCTGCGCAAGCTCGAGGACGGCGGCGTGATCGTCGGCTACGCGGTGCAGCTTCGGCCCGAGAGCCGCAGCGACGAGATCCGCGCCTGGATGGGCATCCTGGTCGAGGGCAACCAGACCCGCCTGGTGATTGCCAGCCTGCTCGGCGAGCCCGGGGTGGCTGCGCTCCACGACACCAATGGCCGCTGGGACCTGCTGGCCGAACTGCGCGCCGCCTCGATGGCGGAGCTGTCGAAGGTGCTGGAGCGGATCCGGCTGCTGAAGGGCATCCGGAGCACCGAGACCAGCATCCACCTGGCGAGCTACCGCTGAAGCCGGTGACTATGATGATCGACTGCCCAGCAGCGTACGGAGCCTTTCCATGAGCATCCCCACCACCCGTCTCGGCCGCACCGGCCTCACCGTGTCGCGGCTCGCGCTCGGCACCATGACCTTCGGCCTGCAGACCGACGAGGCGGTGTCGCACCGGATCCTCGACCGCGCGACCGAGGGCGGCATCAACTTCCTCGACACCGCCGACGTCTATCCGCTCGGCGGCACGGTGGAGACCACCGGCCGCACCGAGGAGATCGTCGGCCGCTGGCTGCGCGCCAAGGGCGCGAGCCGGCGCGGCGACTTCATCGTCGCCACCAAGGCGGTCGGCAAGGTCGGCCCGAACCCCTGGGACCAGGGCGCCTCGCGCAAGCATCTGCTCGACGCCATCGACGCCTCGCTCAAGCGGCTGCAGACCGACCATGTCGACCTCTACCAGCTGCATTCCGACGACCGCGAGACGCCGCTCGACGAGAGCCTCGAGGCGCTCGACGTGATCGTCCGCTCGGGACGCGCGCGCTACATCGGCGTGTCGAACTTCCTGGCCTACCGGCTGGCGCGCGCGATCGGCCGCGCCGAACTGCACAAGCTCACGCGGCTGGTCTCGGTGCAGCCGCGCTACAGCCTGCTGTTCCGCGAGATCGAGCGCGAGCTGCTGCCATTGGCCGGCGAGGAAGGGCTGGGCGTGATTCCGTACAACCCGCTCGCGGGCGGCCTGCTGACCGGCAAGTACAAGCCCGAGGCCAAGCCCGGAGAGAACACGCGATTCACGCTGGGTACCGCCGGCGGCATGTACCAGGACCGCTACTGGAACGAGCGCAGCTTTGCCACGGTCGCGCAGCTGCACCAGCTGGCCGAGGAGGCCGGCGTGCCGCTCGCCACGCTGGCGGTGGCCTGGGTGATGGCGAATCCGCTGATCACCGCGCCGCTGCTCGGCGCCAGCCRGCCCGAGCAGCTCGACGCGACGCTGGCCGCGGCCGAGTACAAGCTCGATGCGGACCTCAAGCAGCGGCTGGATGCGCTGACCGCCGACTACCGCAAGGGCGACGCCCCGCGGTAGAAATCACCCCCGAAGCGCCTGCGGCGCCGCCCCCTTCAGGGGGCGATACCGGCGGCCCGGCGAAGCCGGTTCCGCGGTATCCCTGGCCTCGAGCCGTGTCAGGCCGGGCGTTTTGCCTCGGTCAGCCGCCCTTCCGTCTCGGCCTTGCGGCGCGCATAGCGCTGCGCCAGCACCGCGCAGACCATCAGCTGCATCTGGTGGAACAGCATCAGCGGCAGCACGATGGCGCCGACCGCATGCGAGGCGAACAGCACCTTGGCCATCGGGATGCCGCTGGCCAGGCTCTTCTTGGAGCCGCAGAACACGATCGTGATCTCGTCGGCCTTGTCGAAGCCCAGCGCGCGGCTGGCCCAGGTGGTGATGCACAGCGCGAGCGCCAGCAGCACCGCGCAGACCACCAGCAGGCCCGCCAATGCGGACATCGGCACCTGTTTCCACAGGCCCTCGATCACGGCCGCGCTGAAGGCGGTGTAGACCACCAGCAGGATCGCGCCGCGGTCGACCAGGGTCAGCACCGAGCCGCGCCGCTTGATCCAGCCGCCGATCCAGGGCCGCAGCAGATGACCTGCAACGAAAGGCACCATCAGCTGCAGCAGGATGCGCCCGATGGCATCGAGCGAGGCGCCGGCGGCGCCATGCTGCACCACGATCAGGTTGACCAGCAGCGGCGTGACGAAGACGCCGAGCAGCGTCGACGCGGAGGCGCTGCAGACGGCCGCCGGGATGTTGCCGCGCGCCATCGAGGTGAAGGCGATGGCCGATTGCACGGTGGCCGGCAGCACGCAGAGGAACAGCACCCCGGTGTAGAGCTCGGGCGTGACCAGCGGCGTCAGCACCGGCTTGAGCGCGAGCCCCAGCAGCGGAAACATGACGAAGGTGGCGCCGAACACCAGCAGGTGCAGCCGCCAGTGCGTGATGCCGCCCATGATGGCCTCGCGCGACAGCTTGGCGCCGTGCAGGAAGAACAGCAGGCCGATCGCGACCGTGGTCAGGCGCTCGAAGAAATGGGCGGTGGCGCCGCCCGCCGGCCACAGGCTGGCCAGCGTGACGGTGGCGACCAGGGCCAGCGTGAAGTTGTCGGGGAGGTAGCGTGAACGTGCCATGGGGCCGATTGGACCCGGCCATCATTCAAAAGAGAAATGGATTTATCTGATAGATATATCATTCCATTGCATGAATGTGAGCCTGCGCCAGTTGCGCGTCTTCCGTGCCATCGCCGATGGCCGCAACTTCAGCCGCGCCGGCGACCAGATCGGCCTGTCGCAGCCGGCGGTCAGCCGCTCGATCCACGAGCTCGAAGCCCAGCTGGGCCTGAAGCTGCTCGACCGCACGACGCGCGAGGTGGTGCTGACCGAGGCCGGCCAGTCGCTCGCGGTGCGGCTGGCACGGCTGCTCGATGAACTCGACCAGGCGCTGGCCGAGGTCCATGGCATGGCCGGCGCGCGACGCGGCAAGGTGCGGGTGGCCAGCAGCCCGACGCTGTCGGCCAACCTGATGCCGGCCTGCATCGCCGAATGCGCGCGGCGCGAGCCCGAGATCGAGTTCGTGCTGCTCGACCGCATCCAGCAGGACGTGCTCGACAGCGTGCGCGCCGGCGAAGTCGACTTCGGCGTGGTGGTCGAGCCGCCCGACACCGACGACCTGCACTGCGAGCCCATCCTCGACGATCCCTTCTGCCTCGTGATGCCGCCGGGCCATCGGCTGGCGGCCAGGCGCTCGCTGCGCTGGTCGGCACTCGAGGGCGAGGCGCTGGTGCTGCTCGACCACGCCTCGGGCAGCCGGCGCCTGATCGACGGGGCGCTGGCGCGGCACGGCGTGCACTGCGAGGTGCGCCAGCAGGTGGGCCATCCGACCACCGCCTTCCGCATGGTCGAGCAGGGCATCGGCATCAGCGTGATGCCGGCGCTGGCGGCGCCGCCGAGCGGGCTCGCGGTGCTGGTCATGCGCCCGCTGCTGCCCCGGGTGCAGCGTTCGATCATGCTGGTGCATCGCCGCAACCGCGCGCCGGCGCCGCTGGCGCAGCGGGTGTGGGGCCTGATCAGGGAGATGGCCGCGCAGCGCGTCGTCGCCAGGCTGTAGGCTCTGCATCTTTGCCCTCTGCCGCGATGCCCCTCTCCCGATCTTCTGTCGACTGCGTGGTCGTGGGTGCCGGCGCTGCGGGTCTTTCCGCGGCGCGGCGGCTGCAGGCGCTGGGCCGGTCCGTGTGCGTGCTGGAAGCCGGCGCGCGCGTGGGCGGCCGCGCGTGGACCGACGCCCACACCTTTGCGATCCCGGTCGACCGCGGCTGCTCCTGGCTGCACCAGGCGGATCGCAATCCCTTCACCGCCATGGCGCGGGCGCAGGGACTCACGCTGGTGGACCACGAAGACGCGCCTTGGTCGGTGTTCGCGCACGGGCGGCCCGTGTCGCCGTCCGAGCTGCAATCCGTGACCGCCGCGGTCGACGAACTGAGTCGACGCATCGCGCAGCATGCGGGCGCCGATCGGTCGCTGGCGGCGCTGGCCGGTGGCGACTGGGCCATGGAGTGGGCGTGCGACGCGATCGGCCCGCTCGACGCCGGCGCCGACAGCGCACAGTTGTCGGTGCGTGGGCTCCAGCAGCAGGGCACGACCCAGCCCAACGGGTTGCTGCGCGAAGGCTTCGGCACCCTGGTGGCCCGGCTCGCCGACGGCGTCCCGGTGGCGCTCGGCGAGCAGGTGCGCGAGATCGACTGCCGGGGGCCGCGCGTTCGGGTGCACACCACGGGCGGCGTTGTCGAGGCGCGTGACTGCATCGTCACCGTCTCCACCGGCGTGCTGCGGGCCGAAGCGATCCGATTCCGGCCCGCCCTGCCGCCCGGCACGCTGCGGGCGCTCGAGGCATTGCCGATGGGGCATTTCAACAAGGTGATCCTCGAATTCGATGCCTGCATTCCCGGGCTGTCGCCGATGGGCTGGGCGACGCAGGCCAGGCCGCCCGCCGGCCAGGCCCTGACCTTCCTCTGCCACCCGTTTGGCTCGACGCTGGTCGTGGCGCTGGCCGGCGGCGCTTATGGCGAGGCGCTGTCACGCATGCCGGAATCCGAGGCGGTGCACGAGGTCCTGGGGCGGCTGGATGGCTGCATCGGCGGACTGCACGGCCGGCGCGTGGTGCGCGGCGCCGTGACCGGCTGGGCCGCCGATCCGCTGTTCCTGGGCAGCTATGCCTACCTGACGCCGGACGGCGGCGAGGCGCGCGCCGCGCTCGCCGCGGCCGTCGACGAGCGATTGCATTTCGCCGGCGAGGCCACCTCGCTGGCGCTGGCGCAGACCTGCGGCGGCGCCTTCCTGTCCGGGCAGCGTGCGGCCGACGAGGTGGCCGGACGAGGGGCTTGAGCCCAGCCGTCGGTCAAGCGCGGCCGGTTCCGTGGTCCTCCGGCTTCTCTTCCCGGCCGCCCGGGTGCCGCGCGAAGCGCGCCGGATCGCGCCCGTGCACCGGCGCGTGGTCCGGCCAGGGCCAGCCGCCGAACTGGGTGCGGCGGTAGTCGGCCATGGTCTGCGCGATCTCGGCCTGGGTGTTCATCACGAAGGGGCCGTACTGCACCACCGGCTCGCCGATCGGGCGACCCTGCAGCACCAGGAACTCGCCCGGCTCGTCGCCATTGACCAGCTCGACCGCAGCGTCGGCGCGCAGCTCGATCGCCGCGTGGCTGTCGATCGGCTCTCCCGCGACCGCGACCGAGCGACCCTTGAAGAAGTAGAGGCTGCGGCGCGTGCCCTCGCCGCTGGCCGCCGGCAGCGTCCAGCGTGCGTGAGCCTCCATGCGGATCGTCCAGATGGCGACGTCCGCATCGGGTTGCGACGCCCAGGAGTCGGGCGGCGGCGCCAGCGGGCCGCCGGCACCGGGCTCGCCGTCGATCGGCGCGATCCGCCCCGCGATGCTCGCGACTTCGGTCTTGCGACCCTCGGCGTCGGTGGCGGTGAAGCCCGGGATGTCCTCGGCCCAGAACATCGTGAAATGCGGCTCGGCCATCTTGCTGCGCGCCGGCAGGTTGAGCCAGATCTGGAACAGCTCCAGCGGATTGGGCGCCGTCGCATCGAGCAGCGGGAACATCTCGGCATGCACGATGCCCTTGCCGGCCGTGAGCCACTGGACGTCGCCGCCGCCGAAGCGCGCGGCCGCGCCGAGCGAATCGGAATGGTCGATCAGGCCCTTGCGCACGATGGTCACGGTCTCGAAGCCGCGGTGCGGATGTCCCGGGAAGCCGGGCACGGGATGGCCGTGGTACATGCTCCAGCCGTCCTTGCGGCTGAAGTCCTGGCCCAGGTCGCGGCCCGCGAGCGGGGCGTCCGGGCCCATCTGCGCGTTGGCCCGCGGATAGGCATCGTCGTGGTAGACGCAGAACAGGAAGGGGTCGATCGTCTCCCACGGGAAGCCGAGGGCCTTGATCTGGACGATGGGGCTGGAGTTCATGGTGGCGCTTTCGTGTGGGCCTGCAAGCGGGCGGATCCCTGGCATATGGGGTTGCCGCGCCGCCGCGAAAGGCCCGGCCATGGGACGCTGTGGCGCGGGCGATGGGACGACCGGAGAGGGGCGCAGGCGGCGGCCAATGCGCGTTGCCGGCCTACATGCCGTCCGCCAAGGCGTCCGGAGAATCGCCGGCTTGTTCCACTCGGACCGAGAGACTTTTGAATGGACACCTCGTTCGATGCTGAAGTGAACACCCTGAGGCGCGCCGCGGCCAGCGCGACCGACACGCGCCATCTGGCGCAGGAGCGGATCGTCGCGGCCTTTCGCCAGCAGCTGCAGGGCGAAGGCCCGGGACCCACGGATGCGGACCTGCAGAGCTTCGCGCGCCTGGTGCTGGTCGAAAACGCGTTGCTGAAGGAGCTCGGAGCGGCCGTGGTGCTGGCGGCCACCCGCCCGCTCAGTGCTGGTGCCCGTGATCGCCATGCACATGGCGATGAGCGATCTCTTCCCCGGTAGCGGCGCGCACGCCGGTCACGGTCACGCTGAACTTCAGCGCCTTGCCCGCGAGCGGGTGGTTGCCGTCGAGGATCACCTGGGGGCCCTTGATCTTCATGACGGTGAAGACCTGGGGCTCGCCCTGGTCGTTGCGGCCTTCGAGCTGCCCGCCCACCTTGACGCCGGGCGGGAACTCGCTTTTGGGAATGGTGCGCACCAGCGATTCGTCGCGGACACCGAAGGCGTCCTCGGGCTGCAGGTTCAGCGTGGTCTGGAAGCCCGCCTCCTTGCCGTCGAGTGCGGCCTCGATCTTGGGGAAGGTGTTTTCGTAGCCGCCGTGCAGATACACCATCGGGTCGCTGCTCTCTTCGATCAGTTTCTGGGTGGTGGCGTCCGCGACCTTGAAGCGGAGGGTGACGACGGAGTCTTTCTGGATTTTCATGGGATGGGTGCTGTAGGACGAGTGATCGAAGCGCAGCATAAGGGAAGGACGCGGCGCACCTCTGTCGCTTGCTACATCGCGCCCACGCTCCCCGTGACCGGCAGCACGATGCCCGTGATGTAGCTGGCGCAGCAGGGCGCGGCCAGGAACACGTAGGCCGGCGACAGCTCCTCGGGCTGGGCCGGGCGTCTCATGTCGGTGTTCCGGCCGAAGTCCCTCACCTCCTCGGCCGCGCGGTCGGCCGGATTCAGCGGCGTCCACACCGGGCCCGGCGCGACCGCGTTGACGCGGATCCCCTTGTCCAGCAGATTGCTGGCGAGCGACTTCGTGAAGGCGTGGATCGCGCCCTTGGAGGTCGAGTAGTCCAGCAGCTGCGCGCTGCCTTCCAGCCCGGTCACCGAGCCGGTGTTGATGATCGAGCCGCCGCGCGGCAGGTGCGGCACCGCGGCGCGCGCCATCTGGAAGTAGCCGAAGACGTTGGTCCGCAGCGTGAGCTCGAAGCGCTCGTCGGTGATGTCCTCGATGACGGCGGCATGCAGCTGGAAGGCGGCGTTGTTGACCAGGATGTCGAGCTTGCCGAAGGCCTGCAGGGTTTCGTCGACCGCGCGCCGACAGAAGGCCGGGTCGCGCACGTCGCCCGGAATCAGCACGCAGTGGCGGCCCTCGGCCTCGATGCAGCGCCGGGTCTCCGCGGCGTCGACCTGCTCTTCATGCAAGTAGACGATGGCCACCTCGGCGCCTTCGCGCGCATAGAGCAGCGCCACGGCGCGGCCGATGCCCGAATCGCCGCCGGTCACCAGCGCCACCATGCCGTTGAGCTTGCCGCTGCCCAGATAGCCCGAGGCCATGAAGCGCGGCTGCAGGTCCATGTCGGCTTCGAGGCCCGGCTTCTTCAGGTGCTGGCCGGGCATCGGGTTTTCGGGCTCGGGACGGTGGCCGGCCTGCATGGGTTTCCTGCTTCTGGCCTTGGCGCCGGCCGCCCGGTCCTTGGCGTCCTGCTCGCGCTGCACCTTGCGATGTTCCACGGCGACGCCGGCCCGGCCGGTGTCCGATGGATCCTGTGAAGAGATCATGGTGGCTGCTCCTGGAGGTCGGTTGAAAGCGCTTCACCGTAGGCAAGGCCGCGCGCCGCCGGTGTCGTCCGGCACCGCGTTCGGGGTGCAGACGCGATCACGTCATGCCTGCCATGGCGCTGTATATTCATCCAGCCCCATGGCCGCCCTCCCTCCCACCTCGCCCGCCGCGCTGCTCACGGTCTCCGTCCGCACGCTGTGCGCCTTCGCCGCCAAGGCCGGCGATCTCGATCTGCGCTTCGTGCCCGCTCCCAGCGCCCAGGAGGGCCAGGCCGGCCACCGGCTGGTGCAATCCCGACGCGGGCTGGACTACGAAAGCGAAGTCGGGCTGTCGTCGCGTTTCGGCCCCCTGCTGGTGCGCGGCCGCGTCGACGGCTACGACCCGCGGCGGCGGCGGG
The DNA here is from genome assembly GCF_056405335.1 of Variovorax sp. P1_H12_2. Classification (NCBI taxonomy): domain Bacteria; kingdom Pseudomonadati; phylum Pseudomonadota; class Betaproteobacteria; order Burkholderiales; family Comamonadaceae; genus Variovorax; species Variovorax sp. P1_H12_2. The sequence goes on along the minus strand of NZ_JBFUCI010000050.1, from coordinate 5,269 downwards.
TGGAGGAGATCAAGACCTACCGCGGCGATTTCGATCGCATCAAGGCCAACCATCGCGCGCTCCATTGGGCTCAGGCCCGCAGCTACGCGTGGATGCTGTGCGAGCGCGATGCGCTGCCCGCCCTCGACGTGGCCCTGATCTACCTCGACCTCGGCACCGAGAAGGAAGCGGTGCTCGAGGAATCAGCCACGCGCGACGACCTGCGCCAACACTTCGAGAGGCTCTGCGGCCGCTACCTCGCCTGGGCCGAACAGGAGGCGAGCCACCGCGCGGGCATCGACGCCGCACTCGGCGCGCTGAGCTTCCCGCACGGCGAGTTCCGGGCGGGCCAGCGCGAGTTGGCGGAGTCCGTCTACCGCTCGGCGACGTCGGGCCGCCACCTGCTCGCCCAGGCGCCCACCGGCATCGGCAAGACCGTCGCCACGTTGTTCCCGCTGCTCAAGGCGCGGCCGGGGCAGAAGCTCGACAAGATCTTCTTCCTGACCGCGAAGACCTCGGGCCGCGCGGTCGCGCTGGGCGCGCTGCACACCCTGGACCGCGGGCGCGCCCCGTTGCGCGTGCTGGAACTGACGGCGCGCGAGAAGGTCTGCGAGTACCCCGGACGGGCCTGCAACGGCGACGACTGCCCGCTGGCACGGGGCTTCTACGACCGCCTGCCCTCCGCCCGCAGCGAAGCCGTGCAGGCCGCCTGGCTCGACCGCGAGGCGCTGCGCGGCATCGCGCTCACGCACCAGGTCTGCCCCTACTTCCTGGCGCAGGAGCTGGTGCGCTGGAGCGACGTGGTGGTGGGCGACTACAACTACTATTTCGATGGCAGCGCATTTCTCTATGCGCTCACGAAGGACGAGGAATGGCGCGTCGCCCTGCTGGTCGACGAGGCGCACAACCTGCTGGACCGCGCCCGCGGCATGTACTCGGCCCAGCTCGAGGCGCCGGCGCTCGAGGCGGTGCGGGCCAAGGCGCCGCCGACGATCCGGAAATCGCTGGGCAACCTGGAGCGCGAATGGCGCTTGCTGCAACGCGAGCAGGTCGCCGCCTATCAGCCCCACGACCAGATCCCCGAGCGCTTCGCGCGGGCGCTGCAGGAGGCGGTCTCGCTCATGGCCGAGCACTTCACGGCGCGGCCCGACGAGCCGCCGGGCGCGCTGCACCAGTGCTTCTTCGACCTGCTCCAGTTCGCCCGGCTGGCCRACAGCTTCGGCAAGCACTCGGTCTTCGAGGCGACGCTGGGCGTGGACGGTGTGCGGGGCCTGGCGATCCGCAACCTGGTGCCCGCGCCCTTCCTCCAGAGCCGTTTCGCCGATGCCGTCTCGGCCGCCTGCTTCTCGGGCACGCTGGCGCCCTTTTCCTTCTACCGCGACACGCTGGGCCTGCCCGAGGACACGGCGACGCTGGACGTCGGCTCGCCCTTTCGCAGCGAGCAGCTCACGGTGCGGGTGGCGATGGACCTGTCGACGCGCTTTCGCGACCGCGACCGGTCGCTGGACGCGCTCGTCGACCTCATCGCGGCGCAGTTCGCTCAGCRCCCGGGCAACTACCTGGCCTTCTTCAGCAGCTTCGACTACCTGGCCAGCGCCTCGGCGGCCTTTGCGGCGCGGCACCCGGCCGTGCCGGCCTGGAGCCAGTCGCGCGGCATGCGCGAAGCCGAGCGCGATGCCTTCCTGGCGCGCTTCGCGCCGGGCGGCCAGGGGGTCGGCTTCGCGGTGCTCGGCGGCGCCTTCGGCGAAGGCGTCGACCTGCCTGGCGACCGCCTGGTCGGCGCCTTCGTCGCCAGCCTGGGTCTGCCGCAGCACAACGAGCCGAACGAGGTGATGCGCGAGCGCATGGACGCGATGTTCGGCGACGGCTACGAGTACACCTACGTTTATCCGGGCCTGCAGAAGGTCGTGCAGGCGGCCGGTCGCGTGATCCGCAGCGAGACCGATGCGGGCGTGCTCTACCTGCTGGACGACCGATTCGCGCGGCAGGAGATCCGCGCGCTGCTGCCCGCGTGGTGGCAGGTGCAGCCGGTGTTCGCGGTGGGGCGCTGAAAGCCCCCACGCTCCCTCACTTCGTGTGGTCGCTGCCCCCCAGGGGGGCCGCAGGCCGCCTTGGGGCGGCCCGGCGCCGGCCTGAAAGCGCCCCAGGATCAGATCACCGGCCCGCGCACCGCGGCGCTGCGGCCGATTTTCCTGAGCCTGGCCGACAGTTGCGCCTGAGTCTCGAGCTCGCGTTGCCAGAGCTCGTAGCCGGCGTCGTTCGGGTGCAGGCCGTCGCGGGCGCTGAGGCGTCCCGGATGGCGCGCGAAAGGATCGTCCTCGCGTTCCATGAAGAGCGACACATGGCGCGCGCCGTTGGCTTCGGCCACCTCGGCGACGATGGCCTGGAGCCGGCGCGCCCGGTAGGTCATCCACCAGTTCCAGGGCGGCAGGAAGAAGCGCAGGTTGCCGAGGTTGCCGGGCGGCATGAAGACCACCATCTCCGAGCGCACCCGCGCGCGTTGCGCCACGCGCCGGACGCTGTCGCGCAAGGCGGCGTCGCGCGTGGCGCGGAGCACGTCGTCGGYGCCGCCGAGGATCAGCACCGCGTCGAAGCGCTCGTCRCCGTCGAGCTGCGTCAGGATGTCCTCGTAGCGCGCCGCCGGCACGGCCCTGTTGACCACGGTCAGCGACGGATTGGCACGCGACAGCAGGCCCGGCAGGCTGCGATCCGGGTCGCTGGCGCCGGCGCCTCCCGCCGTGCTGTCGCCGACCACCAGCAGGCGCGCACCCTCCGGCTCGGCGCAGCGCTCGAACGGATGGGCCCGTCGTGCCAGCCGGTTCGCCGCCCGCAGGTGCAGGGCTGCGTAGCCCGCCGTGGCGGCCGCGAAACCGACCAGGAGGGAAAGGCCGGTACAGGCGGCCAGATTCTTTCGGTTCACGATCGCTCCTCGATACGTCGGTTAGCGTAAAGGTAGCCGATCGCGGCCGTTGTAGGAAGCGGCCGAATGGCTGAACTTGGCTCGCCCCCAGGTCGGGCTCACTGCGTGTAGCCCTCCCACCCCCTACCGGGGGCAACACCAGCGGCCCGGCGGAGCCGGTTCCGCGGTGGCACTGTTGCTCGCCCCCAGGTCGGGCTCACTGCGTGTAGCCCTCCCACCCCCTACCGGGGGCAACACCAGCGGCCCGGCGAAGCCGGTTCCGCGGTGTTCCTGGCCTGGCCACTGCCCGGCTTTCGTCGCCGGGCGATTTCAGGCCGGGTCGGTGCGCTTGGCCAGCTCGTTGAGTTGCAGTTCGATGCAGAACAGCCGTTCGTTGAGGATCGCGGTCTGCAGCCGCAGCGCCTCGATGATGGCGCCTGTCGAGGCATCGGGGGCATTGGTCGACAGCTCCTGCAGTTCGTGCAGCTTGTTGCGCAGTTCGTTGCTCATGGCCAGGCTCCATCGGGTCGATGCAACGCATCGTAGTCGGCCTGCGCCGGGATGCGCTGCTATCGTTTTCTCTTAGCTGCTGCGCCCCCCGCCCGGACGGGCCGACGTGGCAAGCGCCTCGGCGCCCTCTAACCGTGGGGGCTCGGCGGCAGGCTCTTCAAGTACAGAAACAGCGCCCGCACGTCCACGTCGCTCATCTCGCGCAGCGATCCGAAGGGCATCACCTGCACGGCCGTGCCGTCGGGGCGGCTGCCGCTCTTGAACAGCTTCTGGAAGGCCTGCGCGTCGGCATAGCGCGCCATGGCCGTGCCCTCGCCGGGCGTGAGATTGGCTGCGGCCGGCCAATCGGGCGGGCCGCCGGGGATCTTGCCGCCGTTGAGCTTCTCGCCGTGGCAGCCCAGGCACATGTTCGCGACATAGGCGCCGTGCTTGAGCGTCACGCCTTCGGGCACCGGCGGCTCGGACGGCCGCGCGTGGTCGATCTTGGCCGCGGCGTCCTGCATCAGGCCGAAGCCGTAGAAGGCCCGCACCGGCAGCGGCAGGGCGACCACGGGGCCGCCGCCGGTCGCGGGCGCCATGTGGCGCAAATGCGCGACCAGCGCGGCCAGGTCGTCGTCGGTCAGGCGGTTGTAGTCCTCGCTCGGCATCACCATCAGCGCCCGGCCCACGGGATTCACGCCATGGCGGATCGAGCGCTCCCAGTCGGCCGCCGTGTAGCCGGCCACGACGCTGCCAGGGCCGGGGCTGATGTTGGGCCCCTTGATGAGCATGCCCTTGCCGTCGTCGAGGAACACCTTGCCGCCGCCATGCGCGCCGTGGCAGTCGACGCAGCCGCGCGAGGCGAAGAGGTAGCGCCCGCGCTCGACGGCGGCAGCGTCGTCGCGGAAGGCCACGCCCTTCACCGCGACCTCGACCTTGCGCTGCATTTTCTGGCGGGCGAGCTGGTCGCCGGCGAACAGCGCCGCCGCGGCGAGCGCGACCAGCGCTACGAGCGCCAGCACGATGCGCTTGAGCCAGCGCCTGCGGGTCGCGGTCACCGGGCCACCTGCGCACTGCGCACTTCAAAGACCAGATGAACAAGGCGGAGATCAAGAGGCATGGCAAACTCTCTTAAATGAATGGATAGACCAAAAATGGTCCAAACGTATAAAAATGGATGATGGCGTAAATTTCGGCCTACCGTCAATATCACCTTTGCCCGAGGACCTGGCCAAAAGTGTGTGGCGCCCTCCGCAGCCCGGCCTGCTCAAGCGCGAGCGCACGCGGGTCCAGCTGGTCCAGGCGGCGATCAAGGTCTTCAGCGCCCGCGGCTACGCCGATGCGACGATGCAGGAGATCGCGGGCGTCGCGGCCATGACCACCGCCACGGTCTACAACCATTTCAAGACCAAGGAAGAAGTCGCCAGCGCGGTTGCGCTGCTGCTGGCCGACACGCTGTGCCGCCGCATCACGGACAGCCAGCAGGGGGTCGAAGAAGGCGCCCAGCGCATGGCCATCGGCGTCCAGCGCTACATCTGGCTGGCCGAGGAGAGCCCGCGGTGGGCGCTGATGATGCTGGACGTATCGATCGCCGCGCCGGAAATGCTGCTCGAGATCCGCGACTACGCGCTGGCCGACCTGCGCCTGGGCGTGAAGCAGAAGGCCTTTCGGATCCCCGGCGAAACGGCGGCGATGGACCTGATCAACGGCACCGTGTCGCAGGCCATGCGCACGGTGGCGCACGGTGGCGCAGCCGCGCACCACGGTCGCGACGTCGCGGCCTGCGTGCTGCGCGGGCTGGGCATGGCGTGGGCCGACGCGAAGGCGGTCGCCCAGCGCCCGCTGCCGCCATTTCCCGGGATGAGCGCGGCTGCCGCGCCGGCGCCCCGGAAGACCGCGGCC
>NZ_JBFUCI010000049.1:0-22256 GCF_056405335.1 Variovorax sp. P1_H12_2 | reverse complement strand
GTTCACCGAAACGCCCGGCACCTTCGTCAACGCCGAAGGCCGTGTCCAGAGCTTCCATGCGGTCGTCAAGCCGCAGGGCGAGGCGCGACCGGCCTGGAAGGTGCTGCGCGTGCTGGCCAACCTGCTGGGCCTGCCGGGCTTCGCTTTCGAGTCGACCGGCGACGTGCTGGCCGACCTCGGTTCGCCCGCCCAGGTGGCAGCCGACAAGCTGGCCAACACCACCCGCGCAGCGATCGACACCAGCGACGCGGCGCAGCCGGCACCGGTGGTCGCTGGCATCTACCAGCTCGACTCGATCGTGCGCCGCGCACCGTCGCTGCAGCTCACCGCCGATGCCCGCCAGGCAGCGGCCGCACAGGAGGTGTCGGCATGATCGACGCACTGCACGGCTTCGGCCTCGGCCTGGTGTCTGCCGGCTGGTGGACAGGCGTCCTCTGGCCGGTGATCTGGACCCTGATCAAGATCATCGTCGTCGTGATCCCGCTGATGGGCGCGGTCGCCTACCTCACGCTGTGGGAGCGCAAGGCCATCGGCTTCACGCAGATCCGCATCGGCCCCAACCGCGTCGGCCCGCTGGGCCTGCTGCAGCCGATCGCCGACGCGCTCAAGCTGCTGACCAAGGAAATCATCCTGCCGACGGTCGCCAACAAGGGCTTGTTCCTGCTGGGGCCGATCATGACCATCATGCCGGCGCTGGCCGCCTGGGCGGTCATTCCCTTCGGTCCCGAGGTCGCGCTGGCCAACATCAACGCCGGCCTGCTGTTCGTGATGGCCATCACCTCGCTGGAGGTCTACGGCGTGATCATCGCCGGCTGGGCCTCGAATTCGAAGTACGCCTTCCTCGGCGCGCTGCGCGCCTCGGCGCAGATGGTCAGCTACGAAATCGCGATGGGCTTCTGCTTCGTCGTGGTGCTGATGGTCTCGGCCAGCCTCAACATGACGGACATCGTGATGGGGCAGGGCAGGGGCCACTTCGCCTCGATGGGCGTCGGCTTCCTGTCGTGGAACTGGCTCTCGCTGCTGCCGATCTTCGTCGTCTACTTCATCTCCGGCCTGGCCGAAACCAACCGCCACCCCTTCGACGTCGTCGAAGGCGAATCGGAGATCGTCGCCGGCCACATGATCGAGTACTCGGGCATGAGCTTCGCGATGTTCTTCCTGGCCGAGTACGCCAACATGTGGCTGGTCTCGATCCTGTGCGCGGTGCTGTTCCTCGGCGGCTGGCTGCCCCCGTTCGACTTCCTGGCCTTCATCCCGGGCTGGATCTGGCTCGGCCTCAAGACCTTCTGCGTGGTCACGATGTTCCTCTGGGTCCGCTCGACCTTCCCGCGCTTTCGCTATGACCAGATCATGCGGCTGGGCTGGAAGATCTTCATTCCGGTCACGCTGGTGTGGCTGGTGGTGGTGGGCGCCTGGATGCAGACCCCCTTCAACATCTGGAAATAACAGGAACTGCCATGACTGCGCCCTCCGCCAGCGCGCTTGCGCGCTCCTCGACGACCGCGTCCGCGCCTTTCTCGCTCAAGGACTTCCTGTCCAGCTTCATGCTGGTCGAGCTGTTCAAGGGCCTGGCGCTGACCGGCAAGTACGCCTTCAGCCGCAAGATCACCGTGCAGTTCCCGGAAGAGAAGACGCCGCTGTCGCCGCGCTTCCGCGGCCTGCATGCGCTGCGCCGCTATGAGAACGGCGAAGAGCGCTGCATCGCCTGCAAGCTCTGCGAGGCTGTCTGCCCGGCGCTCGCGATCACGATCGAATCCGAGGTGCGTGACGACGGCTCGCGCCGCACCACGCGCTACGACATCGACCTGACCAAGTGCATCTTCTGCGGCTTCTGCGAAGAGAGCTGCCCGGTCGACTCGATCGTCGAGACCCACATCTTCGAATACCAYGGCGAAAAGCGGGGCGACCTGTACTTCACCAAGGACATGCTGCTCGCCGTCGGCGACCGCTACGAAAAAGAAATCGCCGCCAACAAGGCGGCGGACGCCAAGTACCGCTGAGGCGGTTGGCCCGAACCTCGAAGAAAACGAATCCGACCCATGGACGTCAAGACCGGTCTGTTCTATCTGTTTGCCGCGGTACTGCTGTTCGCAGCTTTCCGCGTCATCACCGCGCGCAACCCCGTGTATGCGGCGCTCTACCTGGTGCTGGCGTTCTTCCAGGCATCGGCCATCTGGCTCCTGCTGCGCGCCGAGTTCCTGGCCATCACGCTGGTGCTCGTCTACGTGGGGGCGGTGATGGTGCTGTTCCTGTTCGTGGTCATGATGCTCGACATCAATGTCGAGGGCCTGCGCGAGGGCTTCTGGAAGCACTTCCCGCTGGCCGCCGGCGTCGGCGCGCTGATCGCGCTCGAGATGGCCGCGGTGCTGATGGGCGGTTTCCGCCTGACCTCGCCGAAGACGCTGTCGGCGATCCAGGGGCCGGAGACCTCGAACACGCTCGAGCTCGGCAAGCTGCTCTATTCCCAATACCTCTATCCGCTGGAGATTGCCGCGGTGATCCTGCTGGTCGCGATCGTCGCCGCCATCGCGCTGACGCTGCGCAGGCGCAAGGACAGCAAGTATGTGAATCCGGCCGACCAGGTCCGCGTGAAGGCGCGCGACCGCGTGCGCATCGTCCAGGTGCCCGTCACGCGCCAGGCTGAACCGGTCGCGGAGCAACCCGCGGCTGCTGCGGAGACCAAGGCATGACGCTCACGCTCGGACACTTCCTTTCGCTCGGCGCGATGCTCTTCGCGCTGTCTGTCATCGGCATCTTCCTGAACCGCAAGAACCTGATCGTGCTGCTCATGTGCGTGGAGCTGATGCTGCTCGCGGTCAACATGAACTTCGTCGCCTTCTCGTACTTCCTCGGCGACATGCACGGACAGGTCTTCGTCTTCTTCATCCTGACGGTCGCGGCGGCCGAGTCGGCCATCGGGCTGGCGCTGCTGGTGCTGCTGTTCCGCAACAAGTCGAACATCAACGTCGACGAACTGAATGCGCTGAAGGGCTGAAGAAGGTTTACTCATGAGCGCTACTCTTTCCGCATCCACCCTCCTGGCCGTCCCGCTCGCGCCGCTGGTCGGCGCCGTCGTCGCCGGCCTGTTCGGCACGAAGTTCGGCGGCAACCACATCGGCCGCCGCGTCACCCACTCGCTGACCATCCTCGGCGTGCTGGTGTCCTTCATCATCTCCGCCATGACGCTCAACAGCGTCGTGAACGACGGCGCGCGCTTCAACGCCACCATCTATGAATGGATGACCGTCGGCGGCCTGAAGATGGAGATCGGCTTCCTGGTCGACGGCCTGACCGCGATGATGATGTGCGTCGTGACCTTCGTGTCGCTGATGGTGCACGTCTACACCATCGGCTACATGCAGGAAGACGACGGCTACAACCGTTTCTTCGCCTACATCTCGCTCTTCACCTTCTCGATGCTGATGCTCGTGATGAGCAACAACATGCTCCAGCTGTTCTTCGGCTGGGAGGCGGTGGGCCTGGTGTCCTATCTGCTGATCGGCTTCTGGTACAACCGGCCGACCGCGATCTTCGCCAACCTGAAGGCCTTCGTGGTCAACCGCGTGGGCGACTTCGGCTTCATCCTCGGCATCGGCCTGATCGCCGCCTACGCCGGCACGCTGAACTACGGCGAAGCCTTCGCCAAGGCCGACGCGCTGGCCAAGATCACCTTCCCGGGCACCGAGTGGCTGCTGATCACCGTGATCTGCATCTGCCTGTTCATCGGCGCGATGGGCAAGAGCGCGCAGTTCCCGCTGCACGTCTGGCTGCCCGACTCGATGGAAGGCCCGACCCCGATCTCGGCGCTGATCCACGCCGCGACCATGGTCACGGCCGGCATCTTCATGGTGGCGCGCATGTCGCCGCTGTTCGAGCTGAGCGACACCGCGCTGAGCTTCATCCTCGTGATCGGCGGCATCACCGCGCTGTTCATGGGCTTCCTGGGCGTCGTCCAGAACGACATCAAGCGCGTGGTGGCCTATTCCACCCTGTCCCAGCTCGGCTACATGACGGTGGCGCTCGGCGCCTCGGCCTATTCGGTCGCCGTGTTCCACCTGATGACCCACGCCTTCTTCAAGGCGCTGCTGTTCCTCGGCGCCGGCTCCGTGATCATCGGCTTGCACCACAACCAGGACATGCGCTGGATGGGCAACGTGCGCAAGTACATGCCGATCACCTGGATCACCTCGCTGGTGGGTTCGCTGGCGCTCATCGGCACGCCGTTCTTCTCGGGCTTCTATTCCAAGGACAGCATCATCGAAGCGGTGCGCGAGAGTCACCTCTGGGGCTCGGGCTTCGCCTACTTCGCAGTGCTGGCGAGCGTGTTCGTCACCGCCCTGTATTCGTTCCGCATGTATTTCCTGGTGTTCCACGGCAAGGAGCGCTTCGACCAGAACCCGGACGCGCACCACGACGACCACGGTCACGGCCACGATAACCACCACGAGCCGCACGAGTCCCCCTGGGTGGTCTGGGTGCCGCTGGTGGCGCTGGCGATCCCGTCGGTCGTGATCGGCTTCATGACGATCCAGCCGATGCTCTTCGGCGAGTTCTTCAAGGGCGCGATCTTCGTCGGCGAAGATCACCACGCCATGAAGGAACTGGCCGAGGCCTTCCACGGCCCGTTCGCGATGGCCATCCACGGCCTGACCGCGGCGCCGTTCTGGCTCGCGCTCGGCGGCGTGGTGGTGGCCTGGTACCTGTACCTGGTCAACCCGGCCGTGCCGGCCGCGATCAAGCGCGCCTTCGGCCCGATCTACACCCTGCTCGAGAACAAGTACTACATGGACTGGTTCAACGAGAACGTCATCGCCCGCGCCACCCGCGCGCTGGGCACCGGCCTCTGGAAGGGCGGCGACCAGGGGATCATCGACGGTGCCATCGTCAACGGCTCCTGGAAGCTGGTCGGCCGCGTCGCGGGCGCAGTGCGCTGGCTGCAGTCGGGCTATATCTATCACTACGCCTTCTCGATGCTGCTCGGCATCTTCGTTCTGATGTCGTACTTCGTCTGGTTCAAGCGGTAAGCGGCTCTCTGGAGAAAAACAAAAATGGGTTTGTTGAGCCTTGCCATCTGGATGCCGATCGCCTTCGGCGTCGTGCTGTTGGCCTTCGGTCGGGACGAACACGCGAGGGGCGTGCGCTGGGTTGCGCTCGTCGGTTCGGTCGCGAGCTTCCTGGTCACCTTGCCGCTCTGGTCGCGTTTCCAGAACGGAACTGCCGCGATGCAGTTCGTCGAGAAGGAGCGCTGGATCGATCGCTTCAACATCAACTACCACATCGGCCTGGACGGCATCTCGTTCTGGCTGGTGCTGCTGACCGCCTTCATCACCGTGATCGTGGTGATCTCGGCCTGGGAAGTCATCACCGAGCGCGTGAACCAGTACATGGGCGCCTTCCTGATCCTCTCGGGGCTCATGATCGGCAGCTTCTCGGCGCTTGACGGCCTGCTGTTCTACGTCTTCTTCGAAGCCACGCTGATCCCGATGTACCTGATCATCGGGATCTGGGGCGGTCCGAACAAGATCTACGCGGCCTTCAAGTTCTTCATCTACACGCTGCTCGGCTCGCTGTTGATGCTGGTCGCGCTGATCTACCTGTACAACCAGTCGGGCGGCAGCTTCGACATCCTGAGCTGGCACAAGCTGCCGCTGTCGGGCACCGCGCAGACCCTGCTGTTCTTCGCCTTCTTCGCGTCCTTCGCGGTCAAGGTGCCGATGTGGCCGGTCCACACGTGGCTGCCCGACGTGCACGTCGAGGCGCCCACGGGCGGCTCCGCGGTGCTGGCGGCGATCATGCTGAAGCTCGGCGCCTACGGCTTCCTGCGGTTCTCGATGCCGATCGCGCCCGATGCCTCGCACGAATGGGCCTGGCTCATGATCGCGCTGTCGCTGATCGCGGTGATCTACGTCGGCCTGGTCGCGCTGGTGCAGCAGGACATGAAGAAGCTGGTGGCCTATTCGTCGGTGGCCCACATGGGCTTCGTGACGCTCGGCTTCTTCATCTTCAACGAACTCGGCGTCGCCGGCGGCATCGTTCAGATGATCGCCCACGGCTTCGTCTCGGGCGCGATGTTCCTGTGCATCGGCGTGCTCTACGACCGCGTGCATTCGCGCCAGATCGCCGACTACGGCGGCGTGGTCAACACCATGCCCAAGTTCGCCGCCTTCGCGCTGCTGTTCGCGATGGCCAACTGCGGCCTGCCGGCCACCGCCGGTTTCGTCGGCGAGTGGATGGTGATCCTCGGCGCGGTCAAGGCCAACTTCTGGCTCGGCCTGGGGGCCGCCACCGCGCTGATCTTCGGCGCCGCCTACACGCTGTGGATGTACAAGCGGGTCTACCTGGGCCCGGTCGGCAACGACCACGTGAAGGAACTCGGCGACATCAATGCGCGCGAATTCCTCATGCTGTCGCTGCTCGCGATCGCGGTGCTGTGGATGGGCCTCTATCCCAAACCTTTCACCGATGTGATGAATGCCTCCGTGGATGGGCTGCTGCAGCACGTGTCCGTCTCCAAGCTGCCGTAAGAGAACAAGATGATTGACAAACTCAGCTGGATGACGATCTACCCCGAGGCGGTGCTGCTGATCATGGCCTGCATCATCGCGCTGGTCGATCTGTCCGCGACCAGCGCGCGCCGTACCGGCACCTATGTGCTGACCCTGCTCACGCTCGCGATCGTCGCGGTGCTGACCGGCTTCAACGCCGCCGAGGGCAAGACGATCTACGGTTTCGGCGGCATGGTCGTCAGCGATCCGATGGGCAGCTGGCTCARGTGCTTCGCGACCCTGGCCCTGATGGTGACGCTGGTCTACGGCCGGCCCTATGCCGCCGACCGCGGCATGCTGCGCGGCGGCGAACTGTTCACGCTCAGCCTGTTCGCGCTGCTGGGCATGTTCGTGATGATGTCGGGCAGCAACTTCCTGCTGATCTACCTGGGCCTCGAACTGCTGACGCTCTCGAGCTATGCGCTGGTGGCCCTGCGCCGCGACAACGCGGTGGCGAGCGAAGCGGCCATGAAGTACTTCGTGCTCGGCGCCATGGCCAGCGGCTTCCTGCTCTACGGCCTGTCGATGATGTACGGCGCCACCGGCTCGCTCGACATCAACGAGGTGTTCAAGGCCATCGCCAGCCGCAACGTGAACCACCAGGTGCTGGTGTTCGGTCTGGTCTTCATCGTCGCCGGCCTGGCGTTCAAGGTCGGTGCCGCGCCGTTCCACATGTGGGTGCCCGACGTCTACCAGGGTGCGCCGACCGCGGTCACGCTGATGATCGGCGCGGCGCCGGAGCTGGCGGCCTTCGCGATCATCATCCGCCTGCTGGTGGAGGGGCTGCTGCCGCTGGCGATCGACTGGCAGCAGATGCTCGCACTGCTGGCCATCGCCTCGCTGCTGGTCGGCAACCTGGCCGCCATCGCGCAGACCAACCTCAAGCGCATGCTGGCCTACTCGACCATCGCGCAGATGGGCTTCATGCTGCTGGGCCTGGTGGCGGGCGTGGTCAACGGGAACACCTACAACGCCCAGTTCGCCTACAGCGCCTCGATGTTCTACATCGTGACCTACGTGCTGACCACGCTGGCGGCTTTCGGCATCATCCTGCTGCTGGCGCGCGAGGGTTTCGAGAGCGAGGAAATCACCGATCTCGCCGGTCTCAACCAGCGCAGCCCGCTCTATGCCGGCGTGATGGCGATCGCGATGTTCTCGCTGGCCGGCATTCCTCCGCTGGTCGGCTTCTACGCCAAGCTGGCCGTGCTGCAGGCGTTGATCGCCTCGGGTCAGGCCCTGTATATCGGTCTGGCCGTGTTCGCGGTCATGATGTCGCTGATCGGCGCCTTCTACTACCTGCGCGTGGTCAAGGTGATGTACTTCGATGCGCCGGTCACGGCCAGCACGGTCTCGGCGCCGGCCGACGTGCGCACCGTGCTGACGCTCAACGGCGCCCTGATCCTGGTGCTCGGCATCCTGCCCGGTGGTCTCATGACGCTGTGTGCGAAAGCGATCGTGGCCACCTTGGCCACCTGAGCGCGACGGTGTCACAAAGCGCGTCGGTCTGGATGGTGCTGGGGGTGGCGCTGCTGGCGGCCAACTTGCCCTTCCTCAACGAGCGCCTGTTCGGGCTGGTGCCGCTCCCGGCCCGTGCCAAGTCGCTCGCCGTCCGGCTGGCCGAATTGGTGCTGCTCTATGTCGCGGCCGGCGGCATCGGCCTGCTGTTCGAGCGCCGGGTCGGCCAGATAGCGTCGCAGGGCTGGGAGTTCTATGCCGTCACGGGGGCGCTGTTCATCGTGCTGGCCTTTCCCGGGTTCACCTGGCGCTATCTCCTGAAGCACCGACACGGCGGGATGCATCGTCCCCACGCACACTGACATGACCGACAAGCACCTGAGGGAAGAGCTCACCGCGAGCGAACTGCTGTTCAAGGGCAACTTCCTGCACGCCAAGCGCGATACGGTGCGCCTGCCCGACGGCCACTCCGCGACGCGCGAGTACGTGGTGCATCCGGGCGCGGTGGTGGTGGTGCCGCTGCTCGACGACGGCCGCGTCGTGCTCGAGCGCCAGTACCGCTATCCGGTCGCCCACGTGATGACCGAATTCCCAGCCGGAAAGCTCGATGCGGGCGAAGAACCGCTGGTCTGCGGCCAGCGCGAGCTGCTCGAGGAAACCGGCTACACCGCGCGCGAGTGGGCCCGCGCCGGTGCCATGCATCTCGCCGTGGCGTACTCGACCGAGATCATCCACATCTACTTTGCGCGTGGCCTGACGCTGGGGGACCGTCAGCTCGACCACGGCGAGTTCCTCGACGTGATCAGTGCCACGCCCGAGGAGCTGATGGGCTGGTGCCGCGACGGCACGGTGTCGGACGCCAAGACGCTGACCTGCACGCTCTGGCTCCAGAACGTCCTGTCGGGCGAATGGGTGCTCGACTGGCACGACACATCTTTGCCCGCCGGCCGATAATCGGCCCATGAAGGTCCTCAACCTCCAGTGCGCCCACGGCCACGGCTTCGAGGGGTGGTTTGCATCGCAGGATGCATTCGACACCCAACTCGCCGGTGGCCTGGTGGAGTGCCCGATGTGCGGCGACACGGCCATCACCAAGCTGCTGGCCGCGCCGCGGCTGAACCTCGGCAATGCCAAGCCGCCGGTCGAAGCGCCGCCGGCCAGGGCGCCGGCCGTCGATTCACCCGAGGCGCGCTGGTTGCGCGCGGTGCGCGAGGTGATCGCCCAGACCGAGGACGTCGGTGAGCGCTTCGTCGACGAAGCCCGAAAGATGCACTACGGCGAAGCCGAGGAGCGCGGCATCCGCGGCCAGGCGACGCCCGAACAGGCCCGCTCGCTGGCCGAAGAAGGCATCCCCGTCTTCACGCTGCCCCTCCCGGCAGCCCTCAAAGAAACGTTGCAGTAGCGCTCGCCCCCAGGTTRCCCGGCACTTCGTGTCCGGGCCCCCACCCCCTGCCGGGGGCAACACCAGCGGCCCGGCGAAGCCGGTTCCGCGGTGTTTCACCAACGGGCCTGGCTGCGCCGGCCGGTGAATACTGGTGCTGTTCTTGTTTTCGGCTGCGCGCAGCGCGCCGGTTCGTGGGCAGTCGCGGAACCGGCTTCGCCGGGCCGCTGACTGCGCCCCCGGTAGGGGGTGGGCGCCCGACACGAAGTGCGGGCAACCTGGGGGCGAGCGTCAAGTATTGAATTGGAGGGCGGCCAGCCGGGCGTAGACGCCGTTCTGCGCCACCAGCGCCGCATGCGTCCCCTGTTCGACGATGCCGCCGTGGTCCAGCACCACGATGCGGTCGGCCTTCTGCACCGTGGCGAGCCGGTGGGCGATGACCAGCGTGGTGCGGCCCGACATGGCGGATTCGAGGGCCGCCTGCACCATGCGCTCGCTCTCGGCGTCCAGCGCGCTGGTGGCTTCGTCGAGCAGCAGCAGCGGCGGGTTCTTGAGCATCGCGCGGGCGATCGCGATGCGCTGGCGCTGGCCGCCCGACAGGCGTACGCCGCGCTCGCCCAGGAAGGTGTCGTAGCCCTCGGGCAGGGCCCGCAGGAAGCCGTCCGCGAAGGCGGCGCGGGCGGCCGCGTGGACTTCCTCGACGCTGGCGTCGGGCCGGCCGTAGCGGATGTTCTCGAGCGCGCTGGCCGAGAAGATCACCGCATCCTGCGGCACCAGGCCGATGCGCTTGCGCAATTGATCGAGCGACAGCGCCGCCAGCGGCGTGCCGTCGAGCGTGATGCGGCCGGACTGCGGGTCGTAGTAGCGCAGCAGCAACTGGAACACGGTGCTCTTGCCGGCCCCGCTCGATCCCACCAGCGCCACGGTCTCGCCGGGCGCCACCTGGAGCGTGAAATCGCGCAGGGCAGGGGTGCCGGGCCGCGAGGGATAGTGGAAGCCCACGCCCTCCAGGCTCAGGGCGCTGCCGGCCTCGGGCACCGGTGCCTGGGTCGGCTGCTCCGGCGACAGGATCACTGGCCTGGCATGAAGCWGTTCCATCAGGCGCTCGGTGGCGCCGGCGGCGCGCAACAGGTCGCCGTAGACCTCGCCGAGCACGGCCGCGGCGCTCGCGAGGATGATCACGTAGACCACGGTCTGCCCGAGATGGCCGGCCGTGATGTCGCCGCGCAGCACCGCTTGCGTGCCCTGGTACAGGCCCCAGAGCAGCRCCGCCGAGGTGGCGATGATGATGAATGCCACCAGCACCGAGCGCGCACGCGTGCGGCGCACCGCCGTGCGGAAGGCGCTGTCGGTCGAGGCATCGAAGCGCGCCGCCTCGCGCGCTTCGGCGGTGTAGCTCTGGACCACGGGARTCGCGTTGAGCACCTCGGCCGCGATCGCGCTGGAGTCGGCCACCCGGTCCTGGCTGGCGCGCGACAGCTTGCGCACGCGGCGGCCGAACCACATGCTGGGCAGCACGACCAGCACCAGGATGCCGAATACCTGCACCATCACGTAGGGATTGGTCCAGACCAGGATGGCCAGGGCGCCGACGCCCATCACCGCATTGCGAAGCCCCATGCTGAGCGAGGAGCCGACCACGGTCTGCACCAGCGTGGTGTCGGCGGTCAGGCGCGACAGCACCTCGCCGGTCTGGGTGGTCTCGAAGAACACCGGGCTTTGCCGCAGCACATGGGCGTAGACGGCATTGCGCAGATCCGCCGTCACGCGCTCGCCCAGCCAGCTCACCGTGTAGAAGCGCGCTGCCGAGAACAGCCCGAGCGCCACGGCGACGGCGAACAGGGCGACGAAATGCTCGCGCAGCGCCATCGTCTGCGCCCCCTTGTCGGTCGAGACCAGGCCGCCATCGATGAGGCTGCGCAGGGCGATCGGGAATACCAGGGTGGTCGCCGCCGCCAGCACCAGGAACACACCCGCGAGGACGATTTGCGTGCGGTAGGGGCGCAGAAAGGGCGCCAGGCCCGACAGGGACTTCGGCGAGCCTTTGGCGAGTGAGGGAGAGGGGGAAGCCATATCCGAGCGATTCTAGCGAAACGCTTGCCTCACCAAAGGTCGCCTTGACAGTAATTGCCGAGGCAAATAATATGCGGGTATGTCCGAATCCAAGACCCCTGAGGACCGCTCCGCGGCACCTTCGCCCGGCAAACCGCCGGCGGTCGAGGCTTTCTACAAGCCCGAGAACTACCGTGCGGAGGAGAGCATCGGCTACATGATGCGTCGCATCCTGAGTGCGGTCTCCCAATCGGTCGAATCGCACATGTGCGAGCCCGGCAGCCCGACCTATCCGCAGTGGGTGCCGTTGCACAAGCTGCACACGGGCAAGGTCACCACGGTGGCCGAGCTGGCGCGCGAGTGCCTGCTCGATACCGGCGCCATGACGCGCCTGCTCGATCGCCTCGAGGCCAAGGGCCTCTGCCGGCGCGTTCGCTCGGTGGCCGACCGGCGCGTGGTGCACATCGAGTTGACCGACGAGGGCCGCGCGGCGGCCCGCGAGGTGCCGCAAATTCTCAGCCGGGTGCAGAACGAACACCTGGCCGGATTCACCAACGAGGAGTGGGAGCAGCTCAAGAGCTACCTGCGCCGCATCCTGGACAACGCACAGGCCTTGTCGGCCCGTGGAGAAAATGATGACTCGACCTCTTCCTGAGCCGACCTTGCGGCGTGCGAGTGCGGTCGCCGCGGCCGTGCTGGCGCTGGCCATCGCGGGTTGCGCCGACATGGGCGCGATCGCCTCGAACCCGAAGCTGCAGACCGCGGAGAGCCTTGGCCTGGCCGCCGCACCCGCCGCCCCGGCCGCACCGACGCTCGACAGCCAATGGTGGCTGGCCTTCGGCGATCCGCAGCTCAACGCGCTGGTCGACCAGGCCACCGAAGGCAACCCCAATCTGCAGATCGCCCTTGCCCGGCTCGCGCGCGCCCAGGCGTCCGTGATGACGGCCGAAGCGGCCGACATGCCCCAGATCCACGGCGCCCTCGACCTGACGCGGCAGAAGTTCAGCGCCAACTCCATCTATCCGCGGCCGCTCGGCGGCTCCGTCCAGGAAACCGGCACGCTGCAGATCGGCGCCAGCTGGGAACTCGACTTCTTCGGCAAGAACCGCACGGCGCTCGACGCCGCGCTGGGCACGGCCAATGCGGCCGCGGCCGAGGCCGATGCCGCGCGCATCCTGCTGGCGAGCAACGTGGCGCGCGGCTACGTCCAGTGGGCACGGCTGAACGACCGGCTGGTGGTGGCCCAGCGCGCGCTGGCACAGCGCGAAGAACTGCTCAAGCTGGTGCGCGACCGCGTGTCCGCCGGCCTGGACACGCGCCTGCAGCTGAAGCAGAGCGAAAGCAGCGTGCCCGAGGCCCGCCAGCAGATCGAGGCGCTGGACGAGCAGATCGCGATCTCGCGTCACGCGCTCGACGCCCTGGTGGCGAGGCCCGGCGCGACCCAGGCGCTGGCGCCGCCGAGGCTGGGCAACTTCAAGGGCATGGCCCTGCAGCAGACCATTCCGGCCGATCTGCTGGGCCGGCGCGCCGACATCGCCGCCGCGCGCTGGCGCGTCGAGGCCGCGAGCAGCGACGTCGCGAATGCGAAGACGCAGTTCTATCCCAACGTCAACCTGGTGGCCTTCGCCGGCTTCTCGAGCATCGGCTTCGGCAACCTGCTGAAGTCGGACAGCCAGCAGTGGGGCGTCGGCCCCGCGATCCGCCTGCCGATCTTCGAGGGCGGCCGCCTGCGCGCCAACCTGCGCGGCAGGTCGGCCGATCTGGACGCCGCGATCGACAGCTACAACGCCACCGTCTTCGACGCGGTGCGCGACGTCGCCGACCAGGTCACGAGCGTGCAGTCGGTGGCGCGCCAGCAGATCCAGCAGCGCGAGGCGCAGGACGCCGCCGAGGCCGCCTACGACATCGGCCTGCAGCGCTACAGCGCGGGGCTCGGCAACTACCTGGACGTCCTGACGGCCGAGATCACCGTGCTGGCGCAGCGCCGCGACGGTGTCGACCTCGCGGCGCGGGCACTTGAAAGCCAGGTCGGCCTGGCGCGCGCGCTGGGTGGCGGCTGGCAGCCCTCGGACGCCACCCGGACCGCCGCCGCGCCTGCGGCCGCGCATCCCTGAACACTCCCGAACACTGCTTCGAATCCGAAAGACACCGTCATGGACAACAGCAACAACGCCCCATCCGCTGCGCCGATCGAGCCCATCGCCCAGGCGCCCGCCGCCAACAACAAGCGCCGCCGTGCGTTGACCGCGCTCGCCTCGGTGGTGGTGCTGGCCGGCGCCGGCTGGGGGGTCTACGAATGGCTGGTCGCGAGCCACTATGAAACGACGGACAACGCCTACGTGCAGGGCAACGTCATCCAGATCACGCCGCAGATCGGCGGCACCGTGATGGCGATCATGGCCGACGACACCGATCTGGTGAAAGCCGGCCAGCCGCTGGTCCAGCTCGATCCCTCCGATGCCCGGGTGGCGCTCGAGCAGGCCGAGGCCGCGCTGGCGCAGGCGGTGCGCCTGGCACGCACCCTGTATGCCAACAACGGCTCGCTGGCGGCGCAAGTGACGCTGCGGCAGGCCGACATCGTGCGCGCGCAGAGCGACATCGCGCGGGCGCAGGACGACCTCAAGCGCCGCCAGGCCCTGTCGGGCAACGGCGCGGTGTCGAAGGAAGAGCTGAACCATTCCGAGACCGCACTGGCCAATGCCAAGAGCCAGCTGGCGGCGGCGCAGGCCGGCGTGCTCTCCGCGCGCGAACAGCTGACCAGCAACCAGTCGCTGACCGAGGGCACCTCCGTCGAGCGGCATCCGAGCGTGCTCGCGGCTGCGGCCAAGGTGCGCGAGGCCTATCTCGCCACCCAGCGCGTCGCGATGCCGGCACCGGTCGAGGGCTACGTGGCCAAGCGCACGGTGCAACTCGGCCAACGCGTGGCCGCCGGCACGCCGATGATGTCGATCGTGCCGCTGAACCAGCTGTGGGTCGATGCCAATTTCAAGGAAGTGCAGTTGCGCAATATCCGTATCGACCAGCCCGTGAAACTCACGGCCGACCTGTACGGCAAGAAGGTCGCGTACGACGGCCGGGTCGCCGGCCTCGGCGTCGGCACCGGCTCGGCCTTCGCGCTGCTGCCGGCGCAGAACGCCACCGGCAACTGGATCAAGGTGGTGCAGCGGGTGCCGGTGCGCATCGCGCTCGACCCCGAGCAGCTCAAGGCCAACCCGCTGCGCGTAGGCCTGTCGATGGACGCAGAGATCGACATCTCGAAGAAGGACGGCAAGGCGCTGGCCGACGCGCCACGCGGCAGTGCGCTGATCCAGACGCAGGTCTACAGCAAGCTCGACGGCGGCGCCGATGCAGAGGTCGAACGCATCATCGCCGCCAACCTCGGCCGCGATGCGCCGCGCCAGGCGCCGGCGGCCCGCCCCGCGCCGTCCGCGACGCCGACGCCTTCGCCAGCGCATCCCGGCTGATCGGGCGAGCGCGCGCGATGTCGAACGCCACCGCTTCCCAGCCGCTGCCGCCGCTCGAGGGCTCCGCCCGCGTGTGGGGCACGATCGCGCTCTCGGCCGCGACCTTCATGAACGTGCTCGACACCTCGATCGCGAACGTGTCGCTGCCGGCGATCGCCGGCGACCTCGGCGTCAGCTCGACGCAGGGCACCTGGGTCATCACCAGCTTCGCGGTGGCCAACGCCATCGCGGTGCCGCTCACGGGCTGGCTCACGCAGCGCTTCGGACAGGTGCGGCTGTTCATGACGAGCGTGCTGCTGTTCATCATCAGCTCGTGGCTCTGCGGCCTGGCGCCGAACATGACGACGCTGATCGCCTTCCGCGCGCTGCAGGGCTTCGTGGCCGGGCCGATGATCCCGTTGTCGCAGACGCTGCTGCTGTCGAGCTATCCGCGCGCTAAGGCGGGCCTGGCGATGGCGATGTGGTCGATGACCACGCTGGTCGCTCCGGTGATGGGGCCGATGCTCGGCGGCTGGATCACCGACAACATCTCCTGGCCCTGGATCTTCTACATCAACATCCCGGTCGGCCTGCTGGCCGCGGGCATCACCTGGGGCATCTACCGCAAGCGCGAGAGCGTGACCCGCAAGGTGCCGATCGACGGCATCGGGCTGGCGCTGCTGGTGCTCTGGGTCGGTGCGATGCAGCTGATGCTCGACAAGGGCAAGGAGCTCGACTGGTTCCATTCGGCCTTGATCATGACGCTGGCGGTGGTGGCGGTGGTCGGCTTCGCCTTCTTCCTGATCTGGGAGCTGACCGACAAGCATCCGGTGGTCGACCTGTCGCTCTTCAAGCGGCGCAACTTCTGGTCGGGCGCGCTGGCGACGGCGGTGGCCTATGGCCTCTTCTTCGGCAACGTGGTGATCCTGCCGTTGTGGCTGCAGCAGTTCATGGGCTACACGGCGACCCAGGCCGGCATGATCATGGCGCCGGTCGGAATGCTGGCGATCATCTTCTCGCCGATCGTCGGCCTCACGGTGGGCAGGGTCGACCCGCGCCGCTACGCGACCTTCTCGTTCCTGGTGTTCGCGCTGGTGCTGTGGATGCGCTCGAACTTCAACACCCAGGCCGACTTCTGGACCATCATGATCCCGACCATCATCCAGGGCGTGGCGATGGCCTTCTTCTTCATTCCGCTGGTGACCATCACCTTGTCGGGCCTCTCGCCCGATCGGATCCCGGCGGCCTCGGGCCTGTCGAACTTCCTGCGCATCACCGCGGGCGCGATCGGCACCTCGAGCGCGACCACCTTGTGGGAGAACAGGGCGGCCTTGCACCACGCGCAGCTGGTCGAATCCGTGAACCAGGGCAGCGCGGCCGCGAACAGCACGATCGCCAACCTGGGCGCCGGCGGCTTCAGCCCCGAGCAGGTGCTGGGCCAGATCAACCGCATCGTCGACCAGCAGTCCTTCATGCTGGCCACGAACGACGTGTTCTACGGCTCCGCGATCCTGTTCCTGCTGCTGATTCCGCTGGTCTGGCTGGCCAGGCCGGCCAGGGGCGCAGGCACCTCGGACGCCGCGGCCGGCGCGCACTGAGCGGGCGCCCTACGCAAGCCGCTGGAGCGACTCCATGAACGCCCGGCTCACGGGCGAGAGCGACCGGCCGACCCGCGTGACCACGCCGACCGGCCGGGACATCACGGGCCGCTGCAGCGGTATCGCGACCAGGTCGTCGTTCTTGATGAGTTGAAGGGCCAGCCGCGGCAAGGCCGTGAGGCCGAGGCCCGCCGCCACCAGGGCTCCCGCCACGGCGATGCTCGGATACTCGATGGCCGGCAGGATCGGCAGGCCCTTCTGAAGAAAGGCCGCATCGGTGATCGGCCGGATGCTGCTCCTGAAGCTGCTCGCGATGAACGGGCGGGCAGCGAACGCGGACCAAGGCACCGAGGACTTCGCGCTCAGGGGGTCGTCGCGACGACACAGCAGCACGAAGGGGTCGTCGAGCAGATGGCGGTAGAGCAGGGGCTCCTGCGGCGCCGGCCGCACGCTGATGGCCATGTCGGCCTTGCCTTCGTCGATGGCCGTTCGCAGCAGGTCCGCGGGCCCCTCGATCAGCGAGAACTGGACCTGCGGGTGCAGCAGGCGGAACGCGGCGATCGCTCGCGGCAGCAGTGCCACGCCGGCCGAGGGCAGCGACGCGACGGTGACGTGGCCGCTGCGGCCCTCCAGGAACTGCGACAACTCGCTGAACGAACTGTTGAAGTTCTCCAGGATCCGCAAGGCAATCGGGAGGAGCTCCTTGCCGGCCGGCGTGATTTCCACATGCCGCGTGTCGCGGTCGAACAGGCGCGCGCCCAGCGCCGACTCGACCACCTTGATCGTCCGGCTCAAGGCCGGCTGCGATACGTGCAGCGCCTGGGCCGCCGATCGAAAGTTGACCGTTCGGGCGACTTCGACGAAGGCCTCAAGTTGCTGAAGGGTGATGCCGATCCGCATGCCGTGTGCGTGGTGAATTGATCCGATAGGGTTATCAGAGTTATAGGATTATTGTCCTTCCCACATCAGGCGCATGCCGCCAGAATTTGTTGCTGTACGGAGACATGAGGTCGAGAGACCTCGGCAAACGCATGAACAACATTCTTGAAGGCATTCGCGTGCTCGAGCTGGGACAGGTCCTGGCGGGGCCTTTCGCCGGCGCGATCCTCGCCGATCTCGGCGCCGAGGTGGTCAAGCTCGAACGTACCGAAGGCGGGGACGACGCCCGCCACATGGGCCCGGCGTTCCGCCATGGCGATGCCCACAACTTCCACATCTTCAATCGCGGCAAGAAGTCGGTCGCGATCGACCTCAAGAGCGACGAGGGCCTGGCGGCGTTCGAGCGCCTGGTCGCGGACACCGACATCCTGATCCACAACCTGCGCCCCGGTGTCACGAAGACGCTGGGCATCGACGGCCCCGCGCTGTGCGAGAGGCACCCGCGCCTGATCTATTGCGAGATCTCCGCGTTCGGCCACACCGGGCCCATGCGCATGCTGCCGGGCTACGAGCCGTTGATCCAGGCCTTCAGCGGGCTCTCCAGCATCAACGGCGGCCCCGAGGATCCACCGATGCGCACCGGCGCGTCGGTCTGCGACCAGGGCAGYGGCATGTGGACGGTCATCGGCGCGCTGGCGCTTCTTCAGCGCAGGCATTCGACGGGCAAGGGCGGTGTCGTCAGCACCTCGTTGCTGGAGACGGCACTGGTGTGGACCGGCCAGAAGGCCGACGCCTACGTGAACGAAGGCCGGCTGCCGGACCGGCACCGCTCCGGCCATCCGGGCTTCGTGCCGTACGAGGCGTTCGAGACCGCCGATGCACCGGTGCTGATCTGTTGCGGCAACGACCGGCTGTTCGCCAAGCTCGCGCTCGAGCTCGGCCGCGCCGACTGGATCGAGGATGAGCGCTACGCCACCAACCGTGCGCGCCTCGGCCACAAGGCGGCACTGCTGGCAGAGCTGGCCCCGTTGCTGAAGGCGCAAACGCGCTCTCAGTGGCTCTCGCGCTTCAAGGCCTCCGGCGTCCCCTGCGCCCCCGTGCACACCGTGCCCGAGGCCATCGCCCATCCCCAGGTCGAAGCCCTGGGCATGTTGCAGGCGGTGCCCGGCGAAGACTTCCGCTTGACGGCGCTGCCGTTGTCGATCGACGGCGTGCGCCCCGCGCACCGCGCCGTGGCGCCGCGGCTGGGTCAGCACAACGCCGACTACGGCATCCCTTCAAGAGAGAGCGGCAGCGATGCCTGACCTGCCGAGGCGCGGCCGGCGTCGTTGACCGCATCCAGCCAATTTTCAAACAGGAGACCACATGCCTCGTTTCTTCCATCGCGCCCTGGGCACTTCGGTGGCCGTTGCCGCCCTGATGTTGTGCGGCGGACTCGCGCACGCGCAGTCCTACCCAGACAAGCCGATCACGATCGTGGTGCCTTTCGCCGCGGGCAGCGGTACCGATCAGCAGGCGCGCAGCATGGCGCAGGCCCTGAGCACCGAATACAAGGTGCCCGTCGTTGTCGACAACAAGGCGGGCGCGAGCGGCTTCATCGCCGCGCAGTACGTCGCGAAGGCCGCGCCGGACGGCTACACGATGCTGATGACCACCAACACCACGCACGCGGCCAACGAACACCTCTACAAGAAGCTGCCCTATGACCCGGTCAAGGACTTCACGCCCGTGGCGCTGCTCTCCAAGGGCCACATGCTGCTGCTCGTGAACGAGTCGTCCCCGATCAAGTCGGTGGCCGACCTGATCGCCGCGGCGAAAAAGTCGCCCGGCAAGCTCAACTTCGGCAGCGGCAGTTCCTCCAGCCGGGTGGCCAGCGAGCTGCTCAAGCAGATGGCGGGCGTCGACATGGTCAACGTCCCCTACAAGAGCAACCCGATGGCGATCACGGACCTGCTGGGTGGCCAGGTCGACTTCATGTTCGCCGACGCGCCGACCGCGTTGCCCCAGGTCAAGAGCGGAAAGCTGCGCGCCCTCGCGGTGAGCGGCACCCGGCGGCTCGCCGCGGCCCCCACGGTGCCGACGGTGGACGAGGCCGGCGTCAAGGGGTACGACATGTCGTACTGGACCGCGGTCTACCTGCCGCCGAAGGCGCCGGCCGCGGTCACGGCCAAGCTCAACGAAATGCTGATCAAGGTCTCCGCATCGCCCGCCATCGTGGCCTATCAGGCGACTTCGAGCGGCGAGGCGGCGACGAGCACGCCGGAAGGCCTGGCGGCGTTCCAGACCGCCGAATCCCAGAAGTGGGGCCGCGTGATCCGGGCCGCCGGCATCGAGGCCGAGTGATTCGCTGAATTTCCAAAGGAACGATGATGAACAAACGGACCGTGAGGATCGGTGGCGCCTCGGGCTTCTGGGGCGACAGCTCGGTGGGAGCGCCGCAGCTGGTGGAGCAGGGCGGGATCGACTACCTGGTGTTCGACTACCTGGCGGAGCTCACGATGTCGCTGCTGGCCGGCGCCAGGCTGAAGAACCCCGACATGGGCTATGCGACCGATTTCGTGACCTCGGCCATGGCGACGGTCCTGCCGATGGTGGTCGCCAAGAACATCCGGGTGATCGCGAACGCAGGCGGCGTCAATCCGAAGGCCTGCGCTGCGGCCGTCGAGAAGCTGGCCGCCGGCCTCGGCCTCGAGGTCAAGGTCGCGGTCGTCACGGGCGATGACGCCCTGCCTCTGATCGACGCGCTGCGCGCGCAGGGCATCGGCCACATGACGACGGGCGAGCCCTTGCCCGAGCGGCTGGTCAGCGCCAATGCCTACCTGGGGGCGGCGCCGATCGCGAGCGCCTTGGCCGCCGGCGCCCAGATCGTCATCACGGGGCGCTGCGTCGACAGCGCGGTGACGCTGGGCGCGCTCATGCACGAGTTCGGATGGGGCGCCGACGACTGGGACCGCCTGGCGGGCGGCAGCCTCGCGGGCCACATCATCGAATGCGGATGCCAGGCCACGGGCGGGCTTCACACCGATTGGGATCGGGTGCCCGACTGGGCGCACATCGGCTACCCCATCGTCGAATGCGCGTCCGACGGCTCCTTCACGGTCAGCAAGCCGCCGGGCACCGGCGGACTGGTCTCCCGCGCCACGGTCGGCGAGCAACTGCTCTACGAGATCGGCGACCCGTCGGCCTATTTGCTTCCGGACGTGGTGTGCGACTTCCGCAACGTCGGCATCACCGAGACCGGGTCAGGCGAAGTCCGCGTGGCCGGTGCCAAGGGCCGTCCGCCCTCCGACAAGTTCAAGGTCACCGCGACCTACGCCGCGGGGTACCGCTGCAACGCCGAGCTGCTGATCGTCGGCTTCGACGCCGCGGCAAAAGCCCGGCGCACCGGCGAGGCCATGATCCGTCGCACGCGCGATCTCTTCGAAGCGCGTGGCTGGAGCGACTTCAGCGCGACGCACATCGATGTGCTGGGCGCCGAGTCCAGCTATGGGCCGCATGCGACCCGGCATCCGCCGAGGCAGGCCGTGCTGCGCGTCGCCGTGACGCATGCCGAGAAGGCCGCGCTCGAGGTGTTCGCGAAGGAAATCTCCGCGGCCGGAACCTCCTGGGCGCCGGGCACCACCGGCATGGGCGGCGGCCGGCCTTCGGCGGCGCTGTCGATCCGCCAGTTCCCGTTGCTCGTCGACAAGGCGCTGTTCACGCCCTTCGTCGAACTCGGTGGCGAGCGGTGGGCCGTGCCGGCGAGTTTGCCGGTCGCGGGGGGGCAGACGCCCGAAGCTCCCGCCGCGCAGGGTGGCGCCTTGGCCGACCTGGCCAAGGATGACACCACCGCGATCGATGACGACCGGGTCGAAGTTCCGCTGATCCGGCTGGCCTACGCCCGCAGCGGCGACAAGGGCGACACCTCGAACATCGGCGTCATGGCGCGGCATCCGGCCTTCCTGCCGACGCTGCGCGCCCAGCTGACGCCGGAGGCGGTGGCTTCCTACCTGGCGCATCTGGTCCGGGGAAAGGTGACCCGCTATGAGTTGCCCGGCATCGACGCGATGAATTTCGTCTGCGAAGAAGCGCTGGGCGGCGGCGGCATGGCGTCGCTGCGGGTGGACCCGCTTGGAAAGAGCATGGCGCAGATCCTGCTGTCGATGCCGATCCAGGTCGCTGCCCGGCAGCTGGATGCGGCGGCGTCCGAGCTCTACCGTGCAACGGCGCAACAGCTTGGGTCGGAACCGGGGCCGAGCCGCGGCTAGGCATTTGCCCCAGTAGGCAAGTCTTGCCGCCGCCGCAAACAATGCGGTCCGCGCAACCATGGTGGTGCGCTGAGATGGACCGCATGACCGAATTTTTCTGCCAGCCGATGGGCGACCGCGCGAGATGAGCGACATCATTCTCGAAACACGCCAGCTCACCAAGGAATTCAAGGGCTTCACCGCGGTCAGCAAGGTCGATCTCTCGGTCGTGCGCGGCTCGATCCACGCGCTGATCGGCCCCAACGGTGCGGGCAAGACGACCTGCTTCAATCTGCTGACCAAGTTTCTCGAGCCGACCTCGGGCACGATTCTCTTCAACGGAATGGACATCACGAGTGAGCGCCCGGCGCAGATCGCGCGGCGCGGCATCATCCGCTCGTTCCAGATCTCGGCGGTGTTCCCGCACCTGACCCTGCTCGAGAATGTGCGCCTGGGCCTGCAGCGGGCGCTGGGCACCTCCTACCATTTCTGGAAGAGCGAGAAGTCGCTGAAGCCGCTCGATGCCCGCGCCCGCGTGCTGCTGGCCGAAGTCGGTCTCGAGGACCTGGCCGACGAGCTCACTGTGAACCTGCCCTACGGCCGCAAGCGCGCGCTCGAGATCGCGACCACGCTCGCGATGGAGCCCGAACTGATGCTGCTCGACGAGCCGACCCCGG